>SCUH01000361.1 GCA_004298295.1 Betaproteobacteria bacterium
GGCCGAAATCGCCGGCGAGTACCTGAAAAAGGGTTCGCAGGTCTACGTCGAGGGTCGCATTCGCACGCGCAAGTACCAGGACAAGGACGGCAACGAGCGCTACAGCACCGAGATCATCGGCGACCGCATGCAGATGCTCGGCGCGCGCGCGGGCTCGGGCGAGCCGCGCGAGCCGGCCGCGGCGAAAGGCGAGGCCAAGCCGGCCCCGGCGAAAAAGCCTGCGGGCAAGTTCGACGATTTGGAGGACGATATTCCGTTCTAGGCGCCGCCGCCGCTTGAAAGCGGGATTTTCGCCCCAAAATCAGTGACCTAAGGATGGTGTTGCGCTATACTGCAACGCCTGAAGGCCCGAACAGGTGAGATAGAACGCCATGCCGATCTACGAATATCGCTGCGCCGACTGCGGATTCCAGAACGAGTACCTCCAAAAGGTGAGCGAGCCGCCGATGACGGTGTGCCCGACCTGCGGCAAGGAGGCGTTTACCAAGCTCATGAGCGCGGTCGGTTTCCAGCTCAAGGGTTCGGGCTGGTACGCGACCGACTTCAAGGGCGCGGGCGCCAAGCCCGAGGAGAAGAAGACCGAGGCCAAGCCGGCCGCCGCGGCCGCCTGTGGTCAGGGGGCCTGCGCGTCCTGCGCCGAGCCGGCATCGAATTGAAGCGCTGACGATCCCGTGCCCGGCGCGCGCCGCGCGCCGGGCCATTTTTTTTCCCTTTGCGCCGTGAAGAAGTACCTCATCACCGGGCTGCTCATCTGGATCCCGCTCGTCATCACGATCTGGGTGCTCAAGCTCGTGGTCGACACGCTCGACCAGACGCTGCTGCTGCTGCCCCTGGCGCTGCGCACCGAGAGCTGGCTCGGCATGCATATCCCGGGCCTCGGCGTGCTGCTGACCGTGCTGATCGTATTCGTGACCGGTGTGCTGGCCGCCAATTTCATCGGCGAGCGCCTGGTCAGGATCTGGGACGAGCTGATCCATCGCATCCCGTTTGTCTCCTCGATCTACTCGAGCGTGAAGCAGGTTTCGGACACGCTGTTTTCCTCCGGCGGCCAGGCGTTCAGGAAGGCGCTGCTGGTGCAGTGGCCGCGCGAAGGCATGTGGACCATCGCCTTTCTCACCGGGACGCCGGGCGGGGACGCGGCGCGGCACCTGCCGGGTGATTTCCTCTCGGTCTACGTGCCGACCACGCCCAATCCCACCGGCGGCTATTTCGTCATCGTCGCGCGCAAGGACGTGATCGAGCTCGACATGACCGTCGATCAG
>SCUH01000127.1 GCA_004298295.1 Betaproteobacteria bacterium
GCCGCCGATGCCCGGATAGTCCGCGTATTCCGGGTAACCCTTGGGCAGCAGGCCCTGGCGGTTGCCGATCACGCCGACCAGCATGCCGTCGAGCTTGACGAGGCCCGTGTACACCTCCGGGCCGTAGCCCGGCCGGAACTCGAGGTGCTCGCTGCCATCCACCAGCCGTGCGAGCAACTCGTCGAAGGAGTACGTCTCTTTCTGGTTGAAGGGGAGCAGGTGATAGAGCTCTGCCGCCGGGAGCGCCGGCTCCTTCGGCTCGGCGACGCGGAAGAACATCGGATCGTACGCCGGCAGCGCCTTGACGTACTCCTTGAGGCCGTCGAGCACGGCCTTGTCGTCGTCGAAGACGCGCGCGAAGAATCCCGTCTGGTCGTAATGCACCTCGGTCCGTCCGGGGGGCCGCTCCTTGAATTCGCGCGTCTTCGCGATGAGCTGCTCGAGCCCTTCGACGTCGAAACCGCCGCGCGGCGCCATGCCCGAGACGATGCCGGCGCCACCCACCGCCATGTTGGCGTCCTTGTGCGCGAGCAGGATCGTCGGGCTGATCGCCTGGTAGCCGCCGCCCGCCGGGTTGGTGCCGAAGATCCCCGCCAGAATGGGAATGCCCAACTGCTGCAGCTCGGCGTGGCGGAAGAAGCACGTGCCGCCGCCACGGCGGTCGGCGTAGAACTTCTCCTGCGCGGGCATCTGCACCCCGCTGCAGTGCACGAACCAAACGAGCGGCAGGTTGAGCCGCTTCGCGATGTCGGTGACGCGCAGGATGTTCTCCGACTGCCCCGGCACCCAGGCGCCTGCGAGCCACTTGTTGTCGAAGCCGATGATCACTGCCCAGCGTCCGCCGATGCGGCCGAGACCGTCGACGACGTTGGTGGAACCCTCCGCATTGTCAGCCGGGTTGTACAGGCTGTGCAGCGGATGCCAGGTGCCCGCGTCGACGAGGTATTCGAGGCGCTGCCAGACGGTGAGCGAGCCGCGCTGGTTGATCTGCTCGGCCGGAATGCCGATGTTTTCCTTCGCCTTGCGTGCGGCGCCGATTTCCGCTTCCACGGCCTCGAGCTTCGCGCGGCTGTCCTGCGTGCGCGCGATGCGGTTTTCCTTCAGCGCCTTGCCGAAGCCCGGCATGTTCTCGAAATACGGTCTCATGACCCTGCCTTCTGCGGTTATTCGCGATTCGGCGTGGCGCCGGTGGCCATGCCTGAGATGATGATCTTCTGGATGTTGGAGGTGCCCTCGACCACCTGCAGCGACTTGGCGTCGCGATACAGGCGCTCGGCCGGATACTCGGTCGAGAAGCCGTACGAGCCGTAGATCTTCATGCATTCGTTCGCGGCATGCACCGCGGCTTCCGAAGCCGCGAGCTTGGCGACCGAAGTCTCGTACTGGTTCGGCTTGCCCTGGTCCTTCAGCCACGCGGCGCGATAGACGAGCATCTGCGCCGCCTGGTGCTCGACGACCATCTCGGCGATCTGCGCCTGCACCATCTGGTGCTGGGAAATCGGCTTGCCGAACTGCTTGCGCTCGTTGGCGTAGCCGATGGCGAGCTCGAGCGCGCCGCCGGCGAGGCCGAGCGCGCCCGCGGCGCAGCCGAGCCGCGTCTGGTTCAGCTGCCACATGCAGATGCGAAAGCCTTCTCCCGGATTGCCGAGCACGTTCTCCTTCGGCACCTGCATGCCCTCGAAGAAGAACTCGCCGGTCGGCGCGCAATGCAGTCCGAGCTTGGTCTCGATGGCGCGCGCGCTGCAGCCCTGCATCTTCTTCGGCTCGATGATGAAGGCGGTGATGCCGCGGTTGCCGGCGCTTCTGTCGGTATAGGCGTAGAGCAGGCCGACGTCGCCGACGTGCGCCTGCGAGATCCACATCTTGCTGCCGTGGATCTCGTAATGATCGCCCTTGTCGAGGGCGTGCGTGCGCATGCTGGCGACATCCGACCCGGTATTGGATTCGGTCATGGCGAAAAAACCGAGCTGCGTGCCCGCGACCCAGCCGGGGATGTATTTCCTGCGCTGCGCCGGCGTGCCGAACTTGCTCACCGTGAGCGCGGGACCCAGGTTCTGCATGTTGAACGGCAGCCGCCAGGAGGCCGAGATCCTGGCGATCTGCTCGGACATGAGGACCGATTCGACGAAGCCCATGCCGCTGCCGCCGAGGTCTTCGGGCAGGGCGCAGGAGAAAAATCCCAGCGCCCCCATCTTCGCCACGCGCCCGGCGCGGAACTCGTGCCCGCGCTCTTCCTCGACC
>SCUH01000128.1 GCA_004298295.1 Betaproteobacteria bacterium
CAATCGCAAGGGCCTGTCGCGCAGCTTCCAGGTCACCAACATCTTCCACCGCCTGTCGGTGTACGAGAACATCCGTTGCGCGGTGCTCTGGTCGCTCGGCTACCGCTACTCGTTCTGGCATCGCGTCGGCGGCTTGCGCGACGCGCAGCACCGCTCGCTGGAAGTGATGGAGCGCATCGGCCTTGCCCGGCGGCGCGACACGCCGGCGGGCGAGTTGACCTACGCCGAGCAGCGCGCCCTCGAGATCGGCATCACGATCGCCGGTGGCGCCGGCGTGGTCCTGCTCGACGAGCCGACTGCCGGCATGAGCCGCACCGAGACCGCGCAGGCGGTGGAGCTGGTTCGCCAAGTGACCGAGGGCCGCACGCTGGTCATGGTCGAGCACGACATGGGCGTGGTGTTCAATCTCGCCGACCGCATCAGCGTGCTGGTCTACGGCGAAATCATCGCCACGGGCGCGCCCGAGGAGATCCGCGCCAACGCCGCCGTGCAGGAAGCCTACCTCGGCACGCTCCACAAGGAGGTCGCGCATGCTTGAAGTGCGCGACCTGCACGCCTACTACGGCAAGAGCCACATCCTGCACGGCGTGCACCTCACCGTGGGCGACGGCGAGATCGTGTCGCTGCTTGGCCGCAACGGCGTCGGTCGCTCGACCACCATCAAGGCGATCATGGGCATGGTCGACTGCCAGGGGTCGGTGAAATTCAAGGGTGAAGAGCTGGTCGGCCACAAGACCTACGAGATCGCGCACAAGGGCCTGGGCTACGTCCCCGAAAGCCGCGACATCTTTCCGACGCTCACGGTGCGGCAGAACCTGCTGCTCGGCCAGAAAAACACCCGGTCCTCCGGCCGCTGGCAGGCCGAGGACATGTTCCAGCTCTTTCCGCGCCTCAGGGAGCGCGCCGACACCGAGGCGGGATTTCTTTCGGGGGGCGAGCAGCAGATGCTGACGCTGTGCCGCACGCTGATGGGCGACCCCGAGCTGGTGATGATCGACGAGCCGACCGAAGGCCTGGCGCCAAAGATCGTCGAGCAGGTGGCGAACCTGTTCGAGGAGATCCGCCGGCGCGGCGTTTCGATCCTGCTGGTGGAACAAAAGCTCGCGATCGCGCTCGACATCTCGGAGCGCCTGTACGTCATGGGCCACGGTGCGATCGTGTTCGAGGGCGCGCCGCGCGACGTGCGCGAAAACGCCGCCATGCGCAAGGAATGGCTCGAGGTCTAGGCGGCCGCCGGCGATGCGCACGCTGACGACCGTCCTGGCCGCCACGCTGCTGCTGGCAGCGCCGGCCGGCGCGAAGACGCTGCGCTACGCGAGCGGGTTCGACCCGCAGAGCATGGATCCGCATGCGCTGGCGCTCCTGTATCACTCGCGCGTCAACACCCAGATCTACGAATCGCTGGTGGGGCGCGACCGCGAGTTCCGCCTGGAGCCGGCGCTGGCGCTCTCCTGGCAGTCCAGGGATCCGAAAACCTGGCGTTTCCGCCTGCGGTCGGGGGTGAAATTCCACGACGGCACGCCGCTCGATGCCGACGACGTCGTGTTCTCGATCGAGCGCGCGCTGGCGAAGACTTCGCAGCGCGCCAGCCAGCTGCGCGGCGTCACCGGCGCGCGCAAGGTGGACGCGCTCACGGTGGACGTGCTGCTGCAGGCGCCCGACGCCGTGCTGCCCGAAAAGCTCTGGCCGATCGGCATCATGAGCCGGGCCTGGGCCGAGAAGCACGGCGTCACGCTGCCTCAGGACTACAACGCCAAGCAGGAAACGTTCGCCGTGCGCAACGCCAACGGCACCGGTCCGTTCGCGCTCAAGCGCTACGAGCCGGACACGCGCACGGTGCTCGCGGCGCATGCCGGTTGGTGGGGCCGGCGCGGCAACGTGACTGAAGCGGTGTACACGGTGATCCAGTCCGACGCCACGCGGCTCGCGGCGCTCGCCTCGGGCCAGGTCGATCTGGTCATCGATCCGCCCTACCAGGACATCGCCCGCCTGAAGCGGGAGAACAAGCTCCAGCTCGCCGAGACGAGCGACATCGGCACCCAGTATCTGGGCTTCGACCAGCACCGCGCGGAGCTGGAGTCGGGCGACGTGAAGGGGCGCAACCCGTTCAAGGACCTGCGCGTGCGCCGTGCCGTCTACCACGCGATCGACGTCGATCTGATCGTGAGCAAGGTGCTGCGCGGACAGGCGACCCCGACCGGCTCATTCGTCTCGCGCCTGGTCGACGGCTATGTCGCCGACCTGGATCGGCGCCTGCCCTACGACCCGGCCGCAGCGCGCGCGCTGCTGAAGTCAGCAGGCTACCCGAACGGTTTCGGCGTCACGCTCGATTGCGTCAACGCCACGTATCGCGCCGCCGTGTGCCAGGCACTGGCCGCGATGCTCGCGCAGGTCGGCATCCGGGTGGCGTTCCGGCCCTCGCCGACGGCGCTGTTCTTTCCGAAGCTGACGCAGGCGACGAGCAGCTTCTTCGAATTCGGCTGGTCGCCGGCGACCGATGCCTGGCAGATGCTCAACGCCGTGGTGCGCAGTTACGACGGCGTGGCAAGCGGCGCGTTCAACGCCGGGCGATACTCGAATCCGCGCCTCGATGCCCTGATCGACAGCCTGCGCGTCGAACCGGACCCGGCCCGGCGTCGCGCAATGGTGGGCGAGGCGCTGCGCACGCTGCACGCCGACCTGCCGCTGGTGCCGCTGTATCGCCGCACGCTCGCCTGGGTCATGCGCCCCGGCATCCGGCTCGTGCAATGGCCCAACGACGTGCTCGAGCTGCGCTGGGTGCAGATGGACTGACGCCGCGGCTGCCTAGGGCATTTGAATCTTGCCGCCGCCGGGCACACCGCCCGGGCCGATCGGCGGCATGCCGCCCTGCGGAATCACGATCGACGACGCCGCCTGCCGGCGCAGGTCCTGCAATTCACGCACGGTGCGCTCGATCGCTTTCTTCGCTTCCGGACCGAATTGCGTCGCCGCCTCGGCGAGGGTCTTCGCCTCCAGCGCGAAAGTGATCGGCAGCGTGCCGATCTGGCTCATGACCTGGGTTTCGCCGACCCACTGGATTTCGCGCGCCGGGTCGCGCGCGCCGTCGCCTTTCACCGGCGTGAGCTTGCGCAGGGTGCCGATCTTGCGATCGGTGTAGACCTCTTCCAGCCAGAGGTCGGTTGCATCCATGACCGGCTCGGTCATGCGTTCGTCGGGTCGTGTTGCCATGGCTGCCTCGATGAGGGTTCGGAACAGCCTGTGAGGATACTACGGCCGGAGGCCGAAAGCGCTGCGTCCCGGCGTCCTGAGCGGCGCGGCGAGCCCTGCGAATTCGCACAGCAGGCGTCGCGTGTCGCGCGGATCGATGATTTCCTCGATGTCGAACTTCTCCGCGCTCCGAAGCGGCGAGGCGAAGCGGCGCACGCGCGCCTCGATCTCGGCGCGCTTCGCCGCCGGGTCCGCGGCCGCCTCGATTTCCGCCTTGTAGGCTGCTTCCAGGCCGCCGGCGATCGGCAGCGAGCCCCATTCGGCGGATGGCCAGGCGACGCGCATGCAGTAGCGCGAGGAGTTCTGGTGCACCGCGCCCGCGACGCCGAAGACCTTGCGCACCAGCACCGAGCACCACGGCACCGTCGACTGCAGGATCGCGGCGGCCGCGCGCATGCCGTAGCGGATCGTCCCGTCCTGCTCCGCCTGCGGGCCGATCATGAATCCGGGCACGTCCACCAGGTGAACCACCGGCAGGTGAAAGGTCTGCGCGAGGTCCACGAAGCGCGTCACCTTCTCGGACGCCTTCGCCGTCCAGGCGCCGCCGTACTGTTTCGGGTCGCCGGCGAGCAGCGCCACCGGCCAGCCATCGAGGCGCGCCAGGCCCGTGATCACGTTGCGTCCCCATTGCCGGCCGATCTCGAAAAACGAAGCCCGGTCGACGAGCGAAGCGATGATGCGCCGCATGGCGTAGACCTTGCGCGGATCGCGCGGCACGGCCTCGATCAGCCAGGGATCGCTGCGCCCGGCATCGTCGTCGCACTCGGCGCGTGCGGGCAGCTCATGCACCGACGGCGGAAGGTACGACAGGAACCGGCGCGTCATGGCAAAGGCCTCGGCCTCGCTCGCCGCCTCGTCGTCCACCGCGCCGTTGCCGGCATGGATGTGGCTGCCGCCGAGTTCGTTCTTGCCGTATTGGCCGTGCGTCCAGGCCACCACCGGCGGGCCGGCGACAAACATCTGCGCGCTGTGCTTCACGATCATCGAATAGTGGCTTGCCACCACGCGCGCCGCGCCGAGGCCGGCGACCGATCCCAGCGCGAGCGCGACCACCGGCACCTCCGACAAGTTGCCGGTCCACCAGTCCCAGAGAAACGCCTTCGGCATCGGCGAATGCCCCAGCAGCTCGAGATTCTTCACCGAACCGCCGCCGCCGGTGCCGTCCACCAGCCGCACGAGCGGCAGGCGCAGGTCGGCCGCCATGCGCTCGGCCAGCAACAGCTTCTCGCGGATGCCGGCGTCGTTGGCGCCGCCGCGCACCGTGAAGTCGTCGCCCGCGACCGCCACCGCGCGGCCGTCGATCCTGCCGCGGCCGATGACGAGGTTCGCCGGCGTGAACTCCGCCAGTTCGCCGCCGGCGTCATAGCGGCCCACCCCCGAAAGCGCGCCGATCTCGTGAAATGACCCGGCATCGAGCAGCCCGGCGATGCGTTCGCGCACGGTGAGCTTGCCGCCGTCATGCTGGCGCTTCACTTTCTCCGGCCCGCCCATCGCCATGGCGAGGGCTTCGCGGCGGCGCAATTCCTCGATTTCCTTTTCCCAGCTCATCGGTTCCTCAGAGTTTGAGCGCGATCACGCCCGCGAGCACCGCGGCGGCGCCCGTCAGGCGGCGCCGCACGTGCCCCTCCTTCAGCAGCCACGCCCCGATCAATGCGCCGAAGACGACGGAAGTCTCGCGCAATGCCGCGATCACCGCCACGGGCGCGCGCGTCATCGCCCAGAGCGCGATGCCGTAGGAGGCGACAACGCAGGCGCCGCCGAACAGCCCGCGCCGCCAGTGGCGCCGCGCATGGCGCGAAAACTCGCGGCGCCGCAGGCTGAGCACCAGCAGCGCGTAGGGCAATCCCATGAAGAAGAACACCCAGACGACGTAGCGCTCGGCGCCGCCCGCCGCGCGCACGCCTGCGGCGTCGACCAGCGTGTAAGCGGCGATGATCGCGGCGTTGCCGAGCGCCCAGCCGGTGGCGGCGTGCGAGCGGCGCCAGTCCAGGCCGACAAGGCCGAGGGAAAGGACGCCGCCGCAGATCAGCAGTACGCCGGCCCACATCGCGGTGCCCGGCGCCTCGCCGAACCAGGCAAACGCGCTGAGCGCGACAATCAGCGGCGCCACCCCGCGCATGATCGGGTAGCCGTGCGAAAGATCGCCGGCGCGATAGGCGCGCGCGAGGGCCGTGAAGTAGCCGACGTGAATCACGGACGAGGCCACGAGCCAGCGCCAGGCGGGTGCTTCAGGAGGCGGCACGACGGCCAGAAACGGCAGCACCGCAGCGCTCGAGCCGAGCGCCACCAGCGCCGTATCGAGCACCGGGTCCGAGCCCGACTTGACCAGGGCGTTCCAGGTCGCGTGCAGCAGCGCCGCGCCGAGCACGGCGAGGGTGACCCCCAGACTCAAATCCACGCGCAGCGGCCCGGCTCAGTCCCGGATGCAGGCGTCCGGATCGACGCTTGCATAGCCGAGCGCCGCGGCCACCTCGCGATTGGTGACCCGGCCGCGGCACACGTTGAGGCCGTTCTTGAGGTGAGCGTCCGCGGCGAGCGCCGCGCGCCAGCCGTCGTCCGCCAGCGCGAGGACGAACGGCAGCGTGGCGTTGTTCAGCGCGTAGGTGGAAGTCCGCGGCACCGCGCCCGGCATGTTGGCGACGCAGTAATGCACGACCTCGTCGACGCTGTAGGTGGGATCCGCGTGCGTCGTAGGATGCGCCGTCTCGCAGCAGCCGCCCTGATCGATCGCCACGTCGACGATGACCGCGCCCGGCTTCATGCCGCGCACCATCTCGCGCGTCACCAGCTTGGGCGCCGCGGCGCCGGCCACCAGCACCGCGCCGATCACCAGGTCCGCGCTCGCCACGTGGTGTTCGATGTTGTCGCGATTCGAATACACCGTGACGATGCGCGATCCCAGCATCGCGTCCAGGCGCCGCAGCGCATCGAGGCTGCGGTCGATCACGACCACGCGCGCACCGGAACCGGCCGCGATCTGCGCGGCATTCGTGCCCACCACCCCGGCGCCGAGGATGACGATCTTCGCCGGCGGCACCCCCGCGACGCCGCCCAGCAGGATGCCCATGCCGCCCTGTTCCTTTTCCAGGCATTTGGCGCCCGCCTGCACGGCCATGCGGCCGGCGACTTCCGACATCGGCGCGAGCAGCGGCAATCCGCCGTCCGGCCGCGTCACGGTCTCGTAGGCGATGCAGACCGCGCCCGAATTCACCAGGTCCCGTGTCTGCTCCGGGTCGGGCGCCAGGTGCAGGTAGGTGAACAGCACCTGTCCCTCGCGCAACAGCGCGCGCTCGGCGCTCTGCGGTTCCTTCACCTTCACGATCAGGTCGGCGTGCGCGAACACTTCTGCCGCATCGGCGGCGATGCGCGCGCCCGCCTTGGCGTACACCGCGTCGCCGGCGCCGATGCCGCGCCCGGCATCGTGCTCGACCAGCACCTCGTGGCCGCGCGCCACCGCTTCGCGCACGGACGACGGCGTCAGCCCGACGCGATACTCGTGGACTTTGATCTCCTTCAAAACGCCGATGCGCACGGGCCCGATCATAACGAACCGGCCCCACCCTGTGGCGGACCGGCTTGCTAGAATGACCCGACCCCTCCAGGAGACCCCCGCAATGAGCGAAGCGGCCAGCTATTCCGTCCGCGACGGCATCGCCGTCATTACGATGAACTACCCCCCCGTCAACGGCCTGGGCAGCGCTCTGCGCCCTGGCATCCTGGAGGGCATCCGCCAGGCCGAGGCCGACCCGACGGTGAAGGCCGTCGTCATCTGGGGTTCGCCCAAGGTGTTTTCGGGCGGCGCCGACATCCGCGAATTCAATTCCCCGAAGGCGTTCGCGCCGCCTTCGTTGCCGGAGATCAACGAAGCGCAAGACGGGATGAAAAAACCGATGGTGGCGGCGATCGGCGGATTCGCCATGGGCGGCGGGCTGGAGCTCGCGCTCGGCTGCCATTACCGCGTGGCGGCGCCGAAGGCGCAGCTGGCGCTGCCCGAAGTGAAACTCGGCATCCTGCCCGGTTCGGGCGGCACGCAGCGTCTGCCGCGCATCGTGCCGGTGGCGAAGGCGATCGAGATGATGACCACCGGCAACCCGATCCCGGCCGAAAAGGGCGAGGAGCTGGGCCTGGTCGACGCAGTGGCGCAGGGCGACCTGCTGGAGGCGGCGGTCGCCTTCGCCAAGAAGCTCGTGGCCGAGGGCAAGGGCCCGCGGCGCGTGCGCGACATGACCGCGAGGGTGGACGGCGACGTGAAGACGTTCTTCGCGCAGGCGCGCGAGCAGGTGGCCAAGGCCTCGCGCGGCTATCCGGCACCGCTTGAAATCGTGTCCTGCATCGAGGCGGCCTGCACCCGGCCGTTCGACGAGGGACGCAAGTTCGAGCGCGAGCGCTTCGCGGTGCTGGTGGAGACCAACGAGTCGAAGGCGCTGCGGCACATGTTCTTCGCCGAGCGGCAAACGACCAAGATCCCGGATGTGCCCGAAGATACGCCGACGCGCCCGGTGAAAAGCGCGGCGGTCATCGGCGCCGGCACCATGGGCGGCGGCATCACGATGAGCCTGGTGAACGCCGGCATCCCGGTAACGCTCATCGAGGTGCAGAAGGAAGCGCTCGACCGGGGCCTGGCGACGATCCGGAAGAACTACGCCGCCACCGTAGCCAAGGGGCGCCTCAAGCAGGAGGCGATGGACCAGTGCATGGGCCTGATCACGCCGGCGCTCGATCTCGCCGCGGCGAAAGACGCCGACATCGTGATCGAGGCGGTGTTCGAGCGCATGGACGTGAAGCAGGAGATGTTCCGCAAGCTCGATGCCATCATGAAGCCGGGCGCCATCCTCGCCACCAATACCTCGACGCTCGACGTCAACGCGATCGCCGCGGTGACCCAGCGTCCGCAGGACGTGATCGGCACGCATTTCTTCTCGCCCGCCAACGTGATGCGCCTGCTCGAGGTGGTGCGCGGCGCAAAGACCGGCAAGGACGTGCTCGCCACCACGCTCAAGCTCGGCAAGCAAATCAAGAAGGTTCCCGTAGTGTCGGGCGTTTGCGACGGCTTCATCGGCAACCGCATGATCGAGAAGTACGGCCAGCAGTCGCTGTTCCTGCTGGACGAGGGCTGCAGCCCGCAGCAGGTGGACGCTGCCGCGCAGAAGTGGGGCCTCGCGATGGGGCCGCTCACGATGGGCGACATGGCGGGTCTCGACATCGGCTGGGAAATCCGCAAACGCCGTTACGTCGAGCGGCCGAATTTCGCCTACTCGAAACTCGGCGACCGCATCTGCGAGCGCGGCCGCTACGGGCAGAAGACCGGCAAGGGCTGGTATCGCTACGCGCTGCCCGACCGCAAGCCCATTCCCGACCCCGAGGTCGAGAGAATCATCGCCGATTACCGCAAGGAAATCGGCGTCAAGCCGCGGCAGATCTCCGACCAGGAGATCGTCGAGCGCCTGATCTACGCGCTGGTCAACGAGGGCGCGTACATCCTCGAGGAAGGCATCGCACTGCGGGCCTCCGACATCGACATGGTGTATCTCACCGGCTACGGCTTCCCGGCTTACCGCGGCGGGCCGATGTTCTACGCCGACACCGTGGGGCTGGACAAGGTGCTCGCCGCGATCCAGGAGTTCCGGAAAGGCTACATGGGCGAGGTGTGGAAGCCCGCGCCGCTGCTCGTCAAGCTCGCCAGGGAAGGCAAACGTTTCAACGGCTGATCCATTTCGAGGAGAACGTGCCATGACCGACGCAGTGATCGTTTCGACCGCGCGCACACCGCTTTGCAAGAGCTGGCGCGGGTCGCTCAACATGACGCACGGCGCCAAGATGGGCGGGCACGTGGTGCACGCCGCCATCGAGCGCGCCAGGCTCGAGCCCCAGGAGATCGAAGACGTGATGATGGGCTGCGCCACCCCCGAAGGCGCCACCGGCGGCAACATCGCGCGCCAGATCGCGATCCGCGCCGGGCTGCCGGTGACCGTCTCCGGCATGACGGTGAACCGCTTCTGCTCCTCGGGCCTGCAGACCATCGCGCTCGCCTGCCAGCGCGTGATCGCCGGTGAAGGCGGCATCTACGTGGCCGGCGGCGTCGAGTCGATCTCGATGGTGCAGAACGAGGCGAACAAGCACCATTTCCAGGACGAGTGGCTGCACCGCCACAAGCCCGAGATCTACTGGCCGATGCTGCAGACCGCCGAGTACGTGGCCCGGAAGTACAACATCCCGCGCGAAGCGCAGGACCGCTACGGCGTGCTAAGCCAACAGCGCGCGGCGAAGGCGCGCGCGGACGGGCTGACCAAGGACGAGATCGTGCCGATCACCACCAAGATGAAGGTGATCGACAAGAACACCAACGTCGAGTCGATGAAGGAAGTGACGGCCGGGTTCGACGAAGGCATCCGCGCCGACACGACCTACGAGGGCGTGTCGCAGATCAAGCCCGCGGTCGAGGGCGGCGTCATCGCGGCGGGCAACGCCAGCCAGTTCTCCGACGGCGCTTCGGCGTGCGTCGTCATGAGCGACCGCGAAGCGGCCAGGCGCGGCCTCAAGGCCATGGGCGTGTTCCGCGGCTTTGCCGTGGCCGGGTGCGAACCCAACGAAATGGGCATCGGCCCGGTGTACGCGGTGCCGAAGCTGCTCGAGCGCACCGGCCTCAAGATCGGCGACATCGGTTTGTGGGAGCTGAACGAAGCGTTCGCGGTGCAGGTGATCTACTGCCGCGACCGGCTCGGCATCCCGGAGGAGCGGCTGAACGTCAATGGCGGTGCCATCGCCGTGGGCCATCCCTACGGCGTCACCGGTTCGCGTCTCACCGGGCACGCGCTCATCGAGGGCAAGCGCCGCGGCGTGAAGTACGTCGTCGTCACCATGTGCATCGGCGGCGGCATGGGCGCGGCGGGCCTCTTCGAGGTGGCGTAGCCGCTTGAAAATCGCCGTCGTCGGCGCCGGCGCGATGGGGTCCGTGTACGCGGGCCTGCTCGGTGCCGCCGGTCACGAAGTGTGGGCTATCGACACCTGGCGCGAGCATGTCGAGGCGATGCGGGCGAAGGGCTTGCGCGTGGAGGGCGCCTCGGGCGATCGCACCGTTCCGGTTCACGCCACGACCGACGCAGCGGAGGCCGGCGTCTGCGATCTCGTCATCCTCGCGACCAAGGCGATGCAGGTGGCCGCGGCCGCGACCGCCGCCAAGCCGCTCGTCGGTCCGGCGACCCTGGTGCTCTCGATCCAGAACGGCCTCGGCGGACCCGACACCGCGGCCGGCATCCTCGGACGGGAGAACGTCGCCGTCGGCGTCGTCGGCGGTTTCGGTGCCTCGATGCGCGCCGCGGGACATGCGCATCACAATGGCTGGGAGCTGGTGCGGCTGGGCGAGCTTGCGGGTCCAGTCACGCCGCACCTGGAGAAGGTGGCCGAGGTCTGGCGCGGCGCGGGCTTTCGCGTTAAGTGCTTCGACGACATCGGCCAGCTCGTCTGGGAAAAGCTGATCTGCAACTGCGCCTACTCGGGTCCCTGCGCGATCGGCGAGTGCACCACCGGCGAGGTGATGAGCGATCCCGATCTGTCCCGCGTCTCCGCGGCCTGCGCAAGCGAGGCCTTCGCGGTCGCGAAGGCCAAGGGTATCCGGCTCGACTTCGACGATCCGGTCGCCTACGTGCGCGACTTCGGTTCGAAGATCCCTAAGGCGCGGCCCTCCGTGCTGCTCGACCTGATGGCGAAACGCAAGTCCGAGATCGACGTCATCAACGGTGCGATCCCGCGGGTGGCAAAGGATGTGCGGCTACCGGCGCCGGTCAACGATGCCATCACCGCGCTGGTGCGCTCGAAGGAGCGCCGGCTCGGTTGCCGCTGACGCGAACGCTGGCGCGCCCCAAGCTCTCAGAAGGCGCGGCTTTCGCCCGGTTTCATGATGATGAGCCGGGTGGTGAGCTTGCGCTTGGCGATTTCCATCTGGAACTGTTCGGGCGTGCCCTTGAGCAGCCCGAAAGTGGCGAAATGCATCGGGATCACGTGCTTTGGATTGACGCGCTGCACGGCGAGCGCCGCGTGCACCGGGTCCATCGTGAAGTGGCCGCCGATGCAGGCCAGCATCACGTCGACCTTGAAGAATTCGGAGATGAGCTTCATGTCCTCGTACACCTCCGTGTCACCCGTGTGGTAGATGGTCGGACCCCCTTCGATCTGCAGCACGTAGCCGACCGGATTTCCGGCGGCGATCGCGCTGGGGTGACCGGGCGCCGGAGCCGGAATGGTCGGTATCGTGAGTTCCGAGCCGTGGATGGCGTTGACGATCGTGACCTTGGCTTTGACCTTGGGCAGGTCGAAGGTACCGCCCACGTTGCCGCCTGTCGCGATGCTCGCCTGCTGCTCCGGATAGCCGAGCACCGATTTCATGTTGAACTGAAGTCCGTAAGGCGCTACCAGCACCGCGCCCGTCTTCTTGCCGATTTCCACGGCCTGCCCGATGTGATCGGCATGCCCATGCGTGAGCAGGATGTAGTCCACCCGGCCAAGCTCGGAAAGCGAATTCTTGTCCGGGTTGGCCGGCGAGGTGAGCCACGGATCGATCAGGATCACGCCGCCCGAGGGCGTTTCAATCCGGAACGCCGCGTGGCCGTACCAGTGAATC
>SCUH01000014.1 GCA_004298295.1 Betaproteobacteria bacterium
ACCGTCAACCAGCAACAGCGTCTTTTCAGGATCGGTCCCGGACACGATGCGCAAGGAGAAATTGCAGCGGCCCGCCAGCCACGCGCATGAGATCAGCGCGCGCGAGGCCTGGCGCATGTTTGGCATTATGGCAGAGTTCGTCGAGGCGACCGAACGCCTCGCCGACATCCGTCCCGCGGTGTCGATGTTCGGCAGCTCGCGCGCCGCGCCCGATTCGCCCTGCTACCGGCTCGCGGAACAGACTTCGCGCCTGCTCTCGGATGCCGGCTTCGCCGTGATTTCGGGCGGCGGCCCGGGTGTGATGGAGGCCGCCAGCAAGGGCGCGTTCTTCGGCAATTCGCCGGCGGTCGGCCTCAACGTCGAGCTGCCGCACGACCAGCAGGCCAACGCCTACCAGGACATCAGCCTGCGCTTCCGGCATTTCTTCGCGCGCAAGGTGATGTTCGTCAAGTTCGCCACCGCCTACGTCGTGCTGCCCGGAGGCTTCGGCACGCTGGACGAACTGTTCGAGGCGCTCACGCTGGTGCAGACCAGGAAAACGCGGCAGATGCCGCTGATCCTGATGCACGAGCCCTACTGGCGCGGCCTGCTGGGGTGGTTTCGCGAGCACCTGGTGGCCGAGGGCATGATCGACCCGGTCGATCTGGGCCTGCTGCAGGTGATCGACGAGCCGCAGGGCGTGGTCGATGCGATCTTTGCGTTCTACGAGAAACGCGGTTTCGAGCCCTCGCCGGACGAGCGCGAGAGTCTGCTGAACCTGTAGAATTGCTGCCATGCGCAAGTCCTTCGCCCTGTTGCTCGCCGCAACGGCCTGCGCCGCCCTGGCGCAGACGCCGCCAAAGCTCGAGCCGCTGCCCGAAGTGCCGCCACCGCCGCCGGGCGTGCGCGATGCCGCAGCGGACGATCCGCGCGTTTTGATCCGCCCGGAGGAGGGCGACCGGGTCGAGGAGTACCGCGAAGGCGGGCGCGTGGTGATGCTCAGGGTGACGCCGCGCAATGGCCCGCCCTATTACCTGGTCGATACCACCGGCAGCGGCAACTGGATGCGCCGCGATTCGCTCGACGATGGCGTGCGCGTGCCGATGTGGACGATCAAGACGTTCGATTGACTTGTCGGTCTACACGCCGGTCTCGGAAGGCCAGCTCGCAGCCTGGTTGAAGGGCTATTCGGTCGGTGCGCCCTGCGCGATCGAGCCGGTGGCGGCCGGGATTGAAAATACCAACTATTTCGTCACCACGAGCCAGGGCCGCTACGTTCTGACCCTGTTCGAGCGGCTGCCCGCCGCGGAACTGCCGTTCTATCTCGGGTTGATGGCGCACCTGGCGCGGCATGGCATTCCGTGCCCGGCGCCGATCGCCGATCTCGGTGACCGTTTTCTTTCCGAGCTGAACGGCAAGCCCGCAGCGCTGGTGACGCGCCTGCCGGGCGTGTCGCTCGAGCGTCCGGGCGCGCACGAGTGCGCGGAGCTGGGCGGGCTGCTGGCGCGCATGCACCTCGCCGGGCAATCCTACCGCGGCTACCTGGAGAATCCGCGCGGCCCGAAGTGGTGGCGCGTCGCCGCGCGAGAAGTGCGACCCTTCCTCGATGTCGCCCGCCAGCGCCTGCTGGACGAGGAACTGCAGCTGCAGGCCCGGCACCGCTTCGCAGAGCTGCCGCGCGGGCCGGTGCACGCCGATCTGTTCCGCGACAACGCGTTGTTCGAAAACGGCCGCATCTCCGGCGTGATCGACTTCTATTTTGCCGGTGTCGACTGCCTGCTGTTCGACGTTGCCGTGTGCGTCAACGACTGGTGTCTGGTCGAACCGGCGAGCGACCGGCGCCTGGACGAAACGCTGACGCGGGCGCTGCTCGGTGCCTACGCGGCATTGCGGCCAATCGGGGCGCCGGAGCGCGCGGCCTGGCCCGTGATGCTGCGGGCGGCGGCCTTGCGCTTCTGGCTCTCGCGCCTGCGGGATTTCCACCGGCCGCGCGCCGGGGCGCTGGTGCGGGTGCACGACCCGGAGCACTTCTGCGAGGTGCTGCGCTTGCGCGCCGGCGCCGGGGCGGCGCCGTGGCCCGGGTGAAGCGCGCATGAACACGCGCATCGTATCCGTGGCCCGCGGCGCACGCTGGCTGCTGGAGGGCTGGCGGCTGTTCCGCGTTGCGCCGGCGGGCTGGCTCACGCTCGTGTTTGTCTACTGGATGGCGATGACCGCGATCAGTCTGGTGCCGTGGATCGGCGTCATCGCGGCGATGGTGCTGATCCCGGGTTTTTCGGTCGGTTTCATGGCGGCGAGCCGCAGTTGCGAACAGGGCCGGGCGCCCGATTTGCGCATCCTGTTCGAGGGTTTCCGCACGCGCGTGGCGGTGCAGCTCGGCCTCGGTGCGATGTACGTGGGCTCGCTCGCGCTGCTGCTCGCGGCGACCGCGCTGGCCGACGAGGGCGCGCTGGCGCGCTGGATGCTCGAGGGGGTCCGGCCGGGCGATGAAGTCCTGCAGTCCGACGGCTTTCTCGCCGCGCTTGCCATCGCCGCAGGGCTGTATGTCCCGGTGATGATGCTGTTCTGGTTTGCGCCCCTGCTCGCCGCCTGGCACGCGATGGCCGCCGGCCAGGCGCTGTTCTACAGCTTCTTCGCCTGTCTCATGAACTGGCGCGCCTTCCTCGGCTACGGCGCGGCGGCGGCGGTGGTGACGCTGGTGATTCCGTTCCTCGCGCTGAGCGCGCTGCTGCTCGTCTCCGGCGGGCAGCTCAAGATTGCGGCCATGACGCTGGTGTTTCCGCTCCTGCTCATCCTGCTGCCGACGCTCTTCGCCAGCTTCTACGCCAGCTACCGCGACGTCTTCGGCGCGCAGGAAGGCGGCTGACGCGCATGTCGCCAGCGGTGCCCGGCCGGGTTCGCGAGATCCCGTACAACTACACCTCGTTCTCCGACCGCGAGATCGTGCTGCGTCTGCTGGGGGCGCCGGCCTGGGAGCTGATCAGCGAGCTGCGCGCCGAGCGGCGCACCGGACGCTCGGCGCGCATGCTCTACGAAGTCCTCGGCGAGATCTGGGCCGTCCTGAGGAACCCGTACCTCGAGGACGACCTCGTCGAGCGTCCGAAGCGCCGCGCGCAGCTGCTGGCTTCGCTGCGCGGTCGGCTCGCCGAGATCGAAGCGCGCCGCGGCGACAGCCCTCGCGTCGCGCAGTTGCTCGAGGCCGCGCACGGCGCGACGCAGCGCTTCGGCAATTGGCTGGCGGAGCTCGGCGCGCTGCGGCGGCGCGCGACGCGCCGCTTGGCGCGCGTCACGCACCGCGACAACGTTGGTTTCGATGGTTTCGCGCGCGTCTCGCATGTCACCGATGCCACCGACTGGCGCGTCGAGTACCCGTTCGTCGTGGTGACGCCCGACAGCGAGGAGCAGATGCTGGCCGTGGTGCGCGAGTTGATCGCGCTGGGGCTGAGCGTGGTGCCGCGCGGCGGCGGCACCGGCTACACCGGCGGCGCCATTCCCCTCACGCGCCGCTCGGCGGTCGTCAACACCGAAAAGCTGGACGCGCTCGGCGCGGTGGAGTGGCTCGAGTTGCCCGGGGTGGGGCGCCCCGCGCCCACGATCCGCTGCGGCGCGGGCGTCGTGACGCGCCGCGTGATGGAGGCGGCGGAAGCCGCAGGCCTGGTATTCGCGGTTGACCCGACTTCGGCCGATGCCTCGTGCATCGGCGGTAACGTGGCGATGAATGCCGGGGGCAAGAAGGCCGTGCTGTGGGGCACCGCGATCGACAATCTGGTGTCCTGGCGCATGGTCACGCCCGACGCCGAATGGCTCGAGGTCGAGCGCCTCGGCCACAACCTCGGACGCATCCACGACGCCGACACGGTGCGCTTTCGGCTGCGGCGCTACGCCCCCGGCGCGCGCCGGCCGCGCGAAGAGCGCGTGATCGAGATTCCGGGCGCGGGCTTCCGCAAGGCCGGACTCGGCAAGGACGTCACCGACAAGTTCCTCGCCGGCCTGCCCGGCGTGCAGAAGGAAGGCACCGACGGTTTGATCACTTCGGCGCGCTTCCTGCTTCACCGCATGCCCGCGCACACGCGCACCGTGTGCCTCGAATTCTTCGGCAGCGCGCACGAGGCGGTTCCGGCCATCGTCGAGATCAAGCGCTTTTTCGAGCCGCGCGCCGGCGCCCAAGCGCAGGGCCGCGCCGCGCGCCGCGTGGTGCTCGCGGGGCTGGAGCACCTGGATGAGCGCTACGTTAAGGCGGTGGGCTATGCCGCCAAGTCGCGCCACAGCCAGCGCCCCCGCATGGTGCTGATCGGCGACGTCGCGGGCGACGACGTGGACGCCGTGGCGAGCGCGGCTTCGGCCGTGGTGCGCATCGCCAATGGCCGCGGCGGCGAGGGCTTCATCGCCGTGTCGCCCGAGGCGCGCAAGCGCTTCTGGCTCGACCGCGCACGCACTGCCGCGATCGCGCGCCATACCAACGCCTTCAAGATCAACGAAGACGTCGTGATCCCGCTCGCGCGTCTTGCCGAGTACTCCGACGGCATCGAGCGCATCAACATCGAGTGCTCGATCGCGAACAAGCTCGAACTGCTGGACGCGCTCGATGCGTATTTCAGCGCCGGGCTGCCGCTCTATCATGCGGACGCGCAGGTGCCGGCGGCGGACATGCTCGGCGAGCGCCCGCAGGCGGCGGGCGAGCTGATCGGCCGCGTGCGCGAGCGCTGGCAGGGGATCGCGGGCGAGCTCGATGCGCGCTTCGCGGCGCTGCAGTCCCGCGCCCTGCGGCTTTCCTGGAAGACCGAGGTGCGCGACGAGCTGCGGCAGATCTTCGCGGGCGCCGCCTTTCGCCACATCCTCGAGGGCGCCGAAGGCCTGCACCGGCGGGTGCTCAGGGGGCGCGTCTTCGTCGCGCTGCACATGCACGCCGGCGACGGCAACGTGCACACCAACATCCCGGTCAATTCGGACGACTACGCCATGCTGCAGCGTGCCAACGCAGCCGTGGTGCGCATCATGCGCCTGGCCAAGTCGCTCGGCGGCGTGGTCTCCGGCGAGCACGGCATCGGCATCACCAAGCTCGATTTTCTCGAGCCCGCCGAGCTCGAAGCGTTTCGCGCCTACAAAGCGCAGGTCGATCCCGAGGGGCGCTTCAACGCCGGGAAGCTCCTTGCCGGAGCGAATCTGGAGAACGCCTTCACGCCCAGTTTCTCGCTCATCGGCGCCGAGTCGCTGATCCTCGAGCAGACCGACCTCGGCCGCGTCGCCAACGCGGTCAAGGACTGCCTGCGCTGCGGCAAGTGCAAGCCGGTGTGCGCGACGCACGTGCCGCGCGCGAATCTCCTGTACTCGCCGCGCGACAAGATCCTCGCCGCATCGCTGCTGATCGAGGCCATCCTGTACGAGGAGCAGACGCGGCGCGGCGTGACGCTCGCCCACTACGATGCGTTCAGCGAGGTCGCGGATCACTGCACCGTGTGCCACAAGTGCGCCGCGCCCTGTCCCGTCGATATCGATTTCGGCGACGTCTCGATCGCGATGCGCAACCTCCTGCGCCGCGCCGGCCGGCGCCGCTTCAATCCGGGCGCGCGCGCCGCGCTGCTGTTTCTCGGCGTGACCGACCCGCGCGCCGTCGCCGTGGTGCGCAAGCTGATCGTCGACTGGGGTTACCGGGCGCAGCGCGCGGCGCACGCGGTGGCGAAAGCGCTCGGCCTGGCACTTGCGCAGACCGCGCGTCCGCCTTCCAGCAGCGCGCGGCCGAGCCTGGCTGCGCAGGTGGTCCACTTCGTCAACAAACCGATGCCCGCAGGCCTGCCGAAGAAGTCGGCCCGAGGCCTGCTCGACATCGAGGATCCGAAGATCGTGCCGATCATCCGCGATCCGGCCAAGGCGACCGAGGATGCGGAAGCCGTGTTCTATTTTCCGGGCTGCGGCTCGGAGCGCCTGTTCTCGCAGGTCGGCCTGGCGACGCAGGCGCTGCTCTACGAGGTCGGCGCCCAGTGCGTGCTGCCGCCGGGGTACCTGTGCTGCGGCTATCCGCAGACCGCTGCCGGCGAAGCCGAGAAGGGCGAGCGCATCATCACCGCGAACCGCGTCCTGTTCCATCGCCTCGCCACCACGCTCAACTACCTCGACATCCGCACCGTGGTGGTGTCCTGCGGCACCTGCATGGACCAGCTCGAGCATTACGAGTTCGGCAAGATCTTTCCCGGCTCGCGCCTCATCGACATCCACGAGTACCTGCTCGAGAAGGGCCTGCGGCTCGAAGGCGTCAAGGGTACGCGCTACCTCTACCACGATCCCTGCCACACGCCGATCAAGACGCAGAGCCCGCTGGCCGTGGTGAACGCGCTGATGGGCGGCGGCGTGGTGCTCGCCGAGCGCTGCTGCGGCGAGGCCGGCACGCTCGCCGTGGCGCGGCCCGACATTGCGACGCAGGTGCGCTTTCGCAAGGAGGAGGAACTGCGCCGGGTTGTCGGGGCCGAGCGACGCGCGGGACACGCCGGGGACTTCAAACTGCTCACCACCTGCCCCTCGTGCCTGCAAGGGCTGGCGCGGTTCTCAGATGACACCGGCGCCGAGGCCGATTATATTGTGGTGGCAATGGCGCGCGCCGTGCTCGGTGCGGACTGGCTGCCGCGTTTCGTCGAGCGGGCCAACCGCGGCGGCATCGAGCGCGTGCTGCTCTGATCGCGACCTACCGGATCTGACGTGACCGAATTCGAATTGCCGAGCCTGACGCCGGACGCCGTCCCCAAGTTTGTCGACGCGGCGACGGCCAAGGCGTGGGTGGCGAGCGTGCCGCTGGCCAATGTCGCCGCCGCGCAGCAGGCGCTGCTCGGCCAGCTGCAGCAGTTCAACCGCTGCGTGACGCGCCCCAGTGCGCGCCTGGGCGCGCTGGACGTGCTGCGCGAGGCGGTGCATTTCGTGCAGATCGAGCAGGCCAAGCGCTTCACCAATCGCGCCCTGCCGATGGCGGAGGCGGAAAGCGCCATATTCACTACCACGATCGCGCTGTGGGAACAGATGCGCATCGGCTATCTGCGCTGCCTTGCGGCGGTGTTCGACAACGAGCCCGGGATGCGAGCGGAGGCGGCACGGATCTGCCAGCGCGCGCTCACCTGCGCCGGACTGAAGATGTTTCATCACTATCGCGCCTGCCGCGTGGTGGCGCGAGGCGAATGGCGGCTCCTGCACGCCGTGTATGCCAAGGCCGAGGAACTGAAGGTCACCGACGATGTGGTGCGCGACCCGATGAACCGGGACGTCTTCGAGAGTTCGCCGCGCATCGCCTATCTGCGTGGCGTGCTGATGGGCATGGCGAGCCCCAACGAGCTCAGCCAGCGCCAGCTGACCTTTATCGCGCACCTGCTCGAGCGCTGGGCCGTCAAGGTCGAAGTCAAAGCCGAACGCCCGGCGCCGGACGAGGTGCCGCCCCTGGTGGCCGACCTGGCGAGCGACGCCTGTCCGGCGCGCGACGGCCAGCAAGCCAAGGCGCCGCGCTATCTCGACACCCGGCCGCTCGCCGCGACGCTGCGCAACCGCATCGGCCTGCTGCGAAAGGGCGAATCGCCGGCGAAGCTCGCGCTCGGCGAGGATTGCGTGCAGCCGATGTGCGAACAGCTGCTGGTGTTCCTCTACCGCCAATGGTGCCAGCAGCAGCGGCCGCGCGGCGCCGAGCGCCGTCCCGCGGCCGGCATCGCGCTGACCGGCAACGACCTGGCGGCGATTCACTATCACGTCTCGGGCAAGCCGTTCCGCCAGCCGGGCGTGCCCACGGAGCTCTCCAAGAAGGAGCGCGAGGAGCTCGCGACCTTTGGCCGCATCAGCACGCGCGAGGAGGATTTCAGCCACGCGCGGGGCTATCAGCTGGAGCAGTGGCAGTTGCGCGACGAAAGCGCCACCGGCCTGAAAATCATGCGTCCGGCCGCAACGGAGGGCAAGCGCCATACGAGCGGCCAGCTGATCAGCATCCGGCGTGAAAGCTCGCAGCAGTTCGTGCTTGGCCAGGTGCGCTGGATACTGGAAACGCAGACGGGCGACATCCTGGCCGGCGTGCGCCTGCTGCCGGGATTGCCTGCGGCCATCGCCGTGCGCCCGTCGGGACTCAACGTCGCGAACGAGCGATACGTTCAAGGCTTGTCGCTGACGCAGACCGAGTCCTCTCCCCCCACCATCGTCCTGCCACCGGGCTGGTACAAGCCCAAGCGGGTGGTGGAGGTCTTCGTCGAGACGCCTGTCAGGGCGCGGTTTCTCGACCTGCTCGAACGCGGCAGCGACTACGAGCGGATTGCCTATGAGGTCGTGGTCTAGCCGCCGTGCCGGAGAACGCCGCTCCGCACCCGACCGGGATCACCTTGCACCAGGCTTCGCGCGTGCTCGAGATCGCGTTCGAAGACGGCAAGTCGTTTCGCCTGCCGTGTGAATTCCTGCGCGTGTACTCTCCGTCC
>SCUH01000129.1 GCA_004298295.1 Betaproteobacteria bacterium
ACAAGGAGCGTCTGGTCGCACTCTGGGGCAGCGACGAGACGACGCGCGGCGGCGGCTACGCCCTGCACCTGGCGTTCGCGCAACGTGCGGGCCTGCTGTGGCTCAGCGTGCCGCTGCCGCCCGAGCACCCGCGCTATCCGGGCATCGCCGACCTCTTTCCGAGCGCGAACCGCATGCAGCGCGCCGCGTACGACCTCGTCGGCATTCACGCGCAGGACAACCCCGATCACCGCAAGTGGCTGCGGCATCGCGCCTGGCCCGGGGGCGTGTTTCCGCTGCGCAAGGGCTTCGACAGCGCCAGCCGCTTCCCGCCCTCCGACGACCGCTATCCGTTCGTCAAGGTCGAGGGCGAAGGCGTGCACGAGATCCCCGTGGGACCGGTGCACGCCGGCACCATCGAGCCCGGACATTTCCGCTTCTCGATCGTCGGCGAGAAGATCCTGCGCCTGGAGGAGCGGCTCGGCTACAAGCACAAGGGGATCGAAAAGCGCTTCGAGGCCATGACGCTCGAGGACGGTGCAAGACTCGCCGGGCGCGTGAGCGGCGACTCGACCGTCGCCTTCGCCTGGGCCTACGCCATGGCGGTCGAGAGCGCGAGCGGCACCGAAGCGCCGCGCCGCGCGCTGGAATTGCGCGCCCTGCTGCTCGAGATCGAGCGCATCGCGAACCATCTTGGCGACCTCGGCTACCTCGGCAACGACGTCGCCCTGTCGTTCGGCTTTTTCCAGTTCTGGCGATTGAAGGAAGACCTGCTGCGGCTCAGCGCGGCGCTTTTCGGCCACCGCTATCTGATGGACCTCGTCGTCCCCGGCGGGGTCGCGCGGGACCTGCCGCAAGACGGCGCCGAGCGGCTGCTCGAGCGGCTGGAAGCGATCCGGAGCGAAGCCGCCACCCTCAGATCGATCTACGACGAGCATGCCGGGGCGCAGGACCGCTTCATCATGACCGGACAGGTGACCCCGGACCTGGCCGAGAAGCTGGGCCTGTGCGGAATGGCCGGGCGCGCGAGCGGCATCTGGCGCGACCTGCGCGTGGATTATCCGGTCCAGCCCTATCAGCAGATGGAGGTGCGCATGGCCACCCATACGCGAGGCGACGTGGCGGCGCGCGCTTCGGTGCGCTTTGACGAGCTGGTGGAATCGGTGAGGTTGATTCAGGCGCTCGTTCCGCGACTGTCGTCCGGAGAAATCCGCGTTCCGCTCGCCGCCGCCCCCAGCGGCAGCTGCGGCGTCGGCTGGATCGAGGGCTGGCGCGGGGACGTGCTGGTGGCGCTGGAGACGGCGCAAGGCAACCGCATCCATCGCCTGCACCCGCACGACCCCTCATGGCAGAACTGGCCGGTGCTCGAACGCGCGGTGACGGGCAACATCGTTCCGGATTTCCCGCTGATCAACAAGTCTTTCAACCTGAGCTACAGCGGCCACGACCTCTAGCCATGTACCAGTTGCTCAAACAGATCGCGAAAACCGGCATCGTCACCGAGCCGGCACCGAACCCCGACGAAAACCTGCGCCGGCTCGGCCAAAGGCTTTCCGAGCGGGTGCTGCGGCATTTCGGCCGCGCGCTCGCCATCCGCCACGTCGACGCAGGCTCCTGCAACGGCTGCGAGCTGGAGATCCACGCTGCGAACAGCCCCTACTACAACCTCGAAGGACTCGGCATCAAGTTCGTCGCCAGCCCGCGGCATGCGGACCTGCTGCTCGTCACGGGGCCGGTGTCGCGCAACATGGAGGTGGCGCTGCGGCGCACCTACGACGCGACCCCGGAGCCGAAGCTCGTGGTGGCGATCGGCGACTGCGGCTGCGACGGTGGAATCTTCGGCGAGAACTACGCCAGCTGCGGGCGCGTCGCCAACGTGATCCCGGTGGATGTCGCCGTGCCCGGTTGCCCGCCCTCGCCCACCGCGATCCTGCAGGGCATCCTGACCGCGGTGAGCGCGAAGACTAAGGCTTGATGTAAGCGTGGCCTTCGCGCCGCTGCAGGCGCGCGATTTCCGCCACGCCGGAAGGCACGAACTGCGCCTCCGGCACGAACCGGTCGCGCTGCAGTCCGCGTTCGCGCAGCGTGATCTCGCAGACGCGGAACTTCACGCCCTGCAGCTCGAGATCCTCGATCGCCTGGCGATACTCGTTGCCGCGTGAGGTCTTCGCCCCCTTCATCAGGAAATCGACGCCTGCCGCGTGCGTCACGACCACGATCTGCGCCTTGGGATCGGCTTCGAGGTGGTTGCGGATGTACTCCAGACCCCGTGAGGCCTGCTCGAGCCCGTCGACGAAGTGGTACACGACCCGGACCGGCTCCTGCGCCCAGGCCGTCGGTACCGTCGCCGCGAGCAACGCGGCGCAGGCCACGAGCAGCGCGATTCCCCGTCTCACCGGCGTCGGCCGATCACGGCCGGATGATGATCCAGCCCTCGCGCTGGCGCTTCATCATGTGCACCACGCCGGTCGGCACGTAGTCGATGTCGGCAGCCATGTCGCCGCGCTTCAACTTGAAGCGGCCCATCGAGTTTTCACAGGCGATGATCCTGGCGCCGCGCTCGCGTGCGCCCGCAAACCGTCCCTGCACCTTCGAATCGAAGGTCAGCGACTGGATGCCGTCGCTGAACGCCACGAGCTCGATTTCCACGTTGCCCTTGCCGTAGGCATTGGTGAGGTTGTTGACGACGTTGAACGCCGTGGTCCAGTTCTTGTCGTTGTCGTCGCTCACCTGCAAGACCACGCGTTCCCTGGCCTTGTCCTGGCTCAAGCCGGTCTGGACGAATCCCGCTCCGGCGACCGCGATCACCGTCGCGACAACCGCCCTGCGCAGCACACTGTCCAATCTCAGCATTTCCCGTCTCCTCGTTGTGGTGTCAAAACCGTAGCGCAGCCGCTCAGGGCCTGAGCAGCGACCAGCCCTGTCGCTGGCGCTCCACCATCTCGATGGCGCCCGCCTCCACGAAACGCAGCCGATCCAGCATCTGGGAACGTGGCAGCTTGAAGGCGCGCATCGACACTTCGCAGGCCACCACGTCGGTTCCCTCGCCGATCACGTCGCGGACGCGGTTCGCCACCACGGCGTCGTCGCGCAGCATCTGGATGCCGCCGCCGATGGCGACAATCTCGATCTCCACCTTGCCGACGCCGCGCTGCGCGTAGTTCCTGCGCATCAGTTGCGCGATATTCAAGGTCGCGTTCCAGGACTTCGGATCGGCGTCGCTGACCTGCAGCAACACTTGCCGCTGCCCACGCTCGCCGCCGGTACTGGCGCAACCGGCGGCAACGGCCACAACCACCGCCACCAGCGCTGCACGCCACGTTCCGGCCACCGTTGCCCGCCCTGCGATCGTCGGTTCCTCCTTGTCTGGCCTAGGGAATCGGCCGCAGCGTCGTCGCCTGCGCCGAAGCATTCACGAAACCGTACTTCGCATAGGCTGCCTGTGCCACGGGCGTGCGCAGGAACGCGAGATAACGATCGGCGGCGGCCTGGCGCGGCCCATTGAGCGCCCCGATGACATAGGCGACTTCGTCGCGCAGGCTGTCCGCGGACGGCAGCCGCACCATGTCCACGGCCTTGCCTTCCCGCTGCGCTTCGATGCCCTCGGTCACCCAGACAATACCCGTGTCGGACGTCCCTGCGAGAATGCGGTCAGGGGTTTCCCGATGGTGCACGGCGGTGAACCAGTTGTTGGCCGTCGTCTGGCAGGAAGAACACGCCTTGCCCCCGGAAATGTGGGGCCAGAGGCCGTGCCGCTCGAGCACCTTGCGGCCGTAGAACTGCATGATCCCCTCGTTGACGGGATTGGGCATCGAAGTGCGAACCTCGGCGCGCTTCAGGTCGGCGATGCCGCGGATCCGCTTCGGATTGCCCTTGGCCACCATCAGCACCATTTCGTTGTGCATGTAAACCGCGTAGTGCGTCATCAGCCCGGCCTGCCTGAGCTTGCCGAGATGGCCGAGATTGACGGAGGCGTAGACATCGGGGCGCCCCGGATACTGCTTGCCGCCGTAGCTCCAGCCGTTCTTCTCGATCGCTGCGAGCAGCAACCCGGGCGGGAGCGTGATCAGTCCCACGTCCATGCCTGGATTCTGGCGCTGGAACGCACGTACGACTTCGTCCATGGCGAAGAACTGGTTGCCCGCGAGCCACAGGATCAGCTCGGCGTCCTGCTGCATACGTCCGAGGGCCGCGGCGCCATTGGTCGTGCGACCATCGGCGTAATAAAGCTTGAGGTCGCTGTCCTTGTTGGGTGGAATCGTGGCAAAACCCACGCTCTTCGCCGGCGTCGCCGCGGCGGCCGGTTTCGCCGGTTCCGGTGCGTGTGCACATCCCCCGAGCAAGCCGAATATCAGAATCGCCGGGCCTGCAATGCCCAGAATCTTCATGCCCTCCCCCCTGTCCTTTCCATGATGCGTCCGCTCCCCGCGAACGCAGATCGCAATAGTCGCGGAAAGCACCCATGTCGAAGATTCGATTTTCCTTATGCTCCCATATACTCGCAGCGCACCATTGCCGACCCTATGACCGAACCATCGGACCACCGCACGCTGCACCTGAGCATTGCCGGACGCGTGCAAGGCGTCGGCTACCGCGAATCCCTGCGCGCCGAAGCGCTGCGCCTCGGCGTCAGGGGCTGGGTGCGCAACCGCCGCGACGGCACTGTCGAGGCCGTCGCTCAGGGACCCGCCGAAGCAGTCGATGCGCTGATCGCGTGGGCCCGACGGGGCCCGCCCGCCGCGCGCGTCGCGCAGATCGACGTGCGGCCCGCATCCGGCGAGGCGCATCGCCCCTACGCGGGTTTCGAGCGTCTGCCTTCCGGCTGAGCGGCGCCGGCCCTGCGCCGCTTCAGCGCGATCATCACCGAAAACTCCCACGGCCGGCAGGCCACCAGCAGACCGAACGACTGCCGCCTGCGCCCTGGCAGCGGCGCGTCGACCTCGGCAGTCTCGTTGAACTCTGCCACGACCCGCTCCAGCCGGCGCCGCAGCACCGCGGCCGAGTCGGCCGAGAGCTCGCGTGCCTCGAAGCGCAGCAGCTCAGCGGCGCCGTCGAAACGGCTGTCGAGAAATTCCCGCATCACGCGCGTGCCGTAGGCCTTCTTCACCGGCCCGCCGGCGCGCCACTGGAAATCGCGCGGCACCGCGAGCCGCGCGCGCTCCCGCGGACCCCACTCGATCAGCCGGGCGCGCGCCAGCCGCGCGAAGGCCAGCGTCAGCTCGGCGCGCGCGATGGCGAACTCGAGCAGGATCTCCTCGAAGCTCCAGTCGTTCAGCAGCAGCCAGAACACCGACAGCAGGCGCTCGTCGCGCGCCAGCACGCTTTCCTGCTCGGGGGTGAGCTCGGCCGGGCCTTCGGGCCGGCCCCGCGCCATGCGCGCGACATCGTACAGCTCGAGATCGAGCAGACGCAGGATCTGCTCGATGCGCGCCAGCGTGAAACTGCCGCGCGAGAACATGCGCTTCACCGTCGGCTCGGAAACGTCGAGCCGGCGCGCGAGTTGCGCGTAGGTGAAGCCGCGCGCGCGCAACGCTTTCTTCAGCGCCTCGACGAAGCGGCTGCGCACAGGCATGCGCCTCATCGTATCACCAGATGAGACTTCCCCCGCCGTCGTTGCACCATCGCCACCGCCGCGCACAATGCAGCCGCCGCCCGACCTCACGAGGAGGATCGCATGTCCGCTACCGTCACGCTGCGTGCCCCCGGCGCGCCCTTCGCCGCAGCGCGCCAGGTGCGCGTGCACTCGGCCGACGAACTGCGCCGTGCGCTGCGCGAGACGCGCGACCGTCCGCTCGCGCTCGACGCCTCCGCCCTCGACTGCCTGCTGCGCGCCGATGAATCGCGCCGCGCGATCGAGGTGCAGGGCGCGATGCGCTGGAGCAGGCTCGCGGCGGATCTCGGGCCGTGCGGCGAGCCCTTGGCGCGCTGGCTCCAGTCCGCCGCCCTGCCGGCCACCGTGGCGCAGGCCGTATCGGCCGACGCCGCCGGCCCGGACGGCGCGCCACTCGCCGCCTGCGTCGATGCCATTGCGCTGGTGACGCTCGACGGGGAACTGCGGCGGCTGGACCGCGAGCGGCACGCCGACATGTTCCGCCTCGTGCTCGGGGGTCAGGGCGTGTTCGGGCTGATCTACAGCGTCACCCTGCGCGTCGACGCGTTGCTGCAGGCGGCCGAACGCGCATTGCCGCCGCTCGAAATCCTCGCGCCGGGCCCGGCATCGACCGATGCCATCGCCAGCGAGGTGGAAACCCTGTTGCCGCCGGATCAGGTCGAGAGCTTTCAGAAGGCCGCGCACGCCCTGGCGTTTGAACGGCGTGTCACCCTGCGACGCATTGCGGTCTGCCAGCTGCGCAAGGGCGCAGAGACCGCACTCGGCTGGGCGACGCGCAACTGGGCGGGCGTGAGCGTGCGCCTCGAGACGCGAGCGACCCTCGGCGCGTGCGTCCAGACGGCGGAAATCTGCAGGACGCTGCATGCCGAGGCGATCGCGCGCGGCGGCTCGTTCCCCGCGCATGCCGCGCGCCGCGTCTCGCGCGCGCAGCTGGACGCGTGCTACCCGCAGCTGCCCGCGTTCCTGGCGGAAAAGCGACGCTACGATCCGGCCGAGCGCCTGCAGAATGCGTGGTACCGGAGCGTGACCGCCCTCATGCGGCACCCGGTCTGCGATTCGCGCTGGACGAACTGAAACTGCAGGTGCAGGCGGCCCGCGCGATCAGCCGCTCTGGGCTGCGGATGCGTACACCACCTGCACGTTGTCTGGGGCGAGCCACGCCTGCAGCTCGCCGATCAGCCGATCATCTGGACGCACCCGCCAGGTCGCACCCAGCGCCACGTCGCAGCTGGCATCGCCGTTCTCGTAGTGCACGACGACCGTACAGGCCGGTCCGTCCGCGGCGAGGTACGGCGTCAGCAGTTCCTTGAGACGTTGCGCGTCGGCCTGGCCGTTCATCGCGATGCGCAGCTTTGCCGCGTAGCGCGCGCGCACCGCGGCAAGATCGAGCAGCTCGTCGGCGATCATGCGCACGCCCCCCGTCACCATGTCGCGCTGCACCTTGCCGCGCACCAGCAGCAGCGCGTCGGTCTTGAGGCGCTCGCGTTGCGCGTCGAGCACTTCGCTGTACACCGTGACGTCGAGCTGCGCGCTGCGGTCCTCGAGCTTCACCACCATCATGCGGCCGCGGCGGGTCATCTGCGGTCGCGCCTCGACCACGATCCCGGCGACCAGGACCGGATGCTCCGCCGGCGCGAGTTGCGCCAGGGGCTGGCGCGGCAGACCGGCGAGTTCGCCCTCGTAGACCGAAAACAGGTGCCCTGAAATGTTGAAGCCGAGCGCCAGCTTTTCCTCCACCAGGCGCTGCTTCAGGTCCCAGGGGTTGGCATCGAGCAGCGCTTCGCGCTCGGCCTGCGCCGCATCGGCTTCGCCGAAGAGGCTGGACTGCGTCTTGCGGCGCTCGGCCTGTTCGGCGGCTTCGATGGCACGGCCGGTCGAGGCCAGCAGGCGTGCCCGGTCGGGCTCCAGCGCGTCGAACGCGCCGGCGCGCACCAGCGCCTCGATGGCGCGGCGGTTCAGGTGGCGCTTGTCGACGCGGCGGCAGAATTCGAACAGCCCGCTGAACGGCCCCGCCTTGCGCGCGGCGACGATCGCCTGGACCGCGGAAGCGCCGGTGCCGCGCACCGCGCCCAGGCCGTAGCGCACCGTCTGGCGGTCCACCGGAACGAACCGGTAGTCCGAGGCATTGATGTCGGGCGGCTGGATCCGCAGGCCGTTGGCGAGCGCGTCGTCGTGCAGCTGGCGCACCTTGTCGGTGTCGTCCATCACCGCCGACAGGTTGGCCGCCATGAACGCCGCCAGATGATGCGCCTTGAGGTAGGCGGTCTGGTAGGCGAGCAGCGCGTAGGCCGCGGCGTGCGACTTGTTGAAGCCGTAGCCGGCAAACTTCGCCATCAGGTCGAAGAGCTGCATCGCGCGGCCGCGCGCGAGGCCGTTGTTCTCCGCGCCGGCGACGAAGATGTCGCGCTGGTTGTCCATCTCCTCCTGGTTCTTCTTGCCCATCGCGCGCCGCAGCAGGTCGGCGCCGCCCAGCGTGTAGCCGCCGATGACCTGCGCGATCTGCATCACCTGCTCCTGGTACACCATGACGCCGTAGGTCGGTCCGAGGATCGGCTCGAGGCGGGGATCGACGTACTCGACGCGCTTGCGGCCCTGCTTGCAGGCGACGTAATCCGGGATCAGCTCCATCGGTCCGGGGCGGTACAGCGCGACCAGGGCGATGACGTCCTCGAAGCGCGCCGGGGGCGCCTGCTTGAGCAGATCGCGCATGCCGCGCGATTCAAACTGGAACACGGCGGCGGCGTTGCCCGCGGCGAGCAGCGCGTAGGTTTGCGCGTCGTTGAGCGGGATCGCGTCGACCGCGAACTCCGGCTGCTCCAGCTGGCGCACGTAACGCTCCGCCCAGTCGAGGATGGTGAGCGTCGTGAGGCCGAGAAAATCGAATTTCACCAGGCCGATCGCCTCGACATCGTCCTTGTCGAACTGGGAGATGACGTTGGCGGTGCCTTCGGCCGCGTACAGCGGGCAGTAGTCCGTGAGCTTGCCGGGCGCGATCAGCACCCCGCCCGCGTGCATGCCGACGTTGCGCGTCAGGCCCTCGAGCTTGCCGCCGAGCGCGAGCAGCTCGCGAACGTCGTCCTCGTTGCGCTCGCGCTCGGCGAGCAACGGCTCGAGCCTGCGCGCATCGGCGAGGGTCACGCTCTGCCCGGGTTGCACCGGGATGAGTTTGGCGACCTGGTCGCAGAAGTTGTAGCCCAGGTCGAGCACGCGACCCGTGTCGCGCACCACCGCGCGCGCCGCCAGGGTGCCGAAGGTGGCGATCTGCGACACCGATTCGGCGCCATACTTGTTGCGCACATAGTCGATGACCCGGTCGCGCCCGTCCTGACAGAAATCGATGTCGAAGTCCGGCATCGAAACGCGCTCCGGATTGAGAAAGCGCTCGAACAGCAGGTCGTAGCGGATCGGATCGAGATCCGTGATGCCCAGCGCGTACGCCACCAGCGAACCCGCGCCCGAGCCGCGCCCCGGGCCCACCGGCACGCCGTTGCGGCGCGCCCAGTTGATGAAATCGGCGACGATCAGGAAGTAGCCCGCGAACCCCATCTGCACGATGGTCCTGATCTCGAATTCGAGCCGCTCGGAGTAGCGCGGCGCCGCTTGCGCGCGCCGCGCGGCCTCGGGAAACAGGCGCTCGAGACGGCGCGCCAGTCCGCCTTCGGCTTCCTGGCGCAGGTACGGGTCGATGCCGACGCCCTGCGGCGTGGGAAAATCCGGCAGCCGGTTCCTGCCCAGCTCGAGCGCGAAACTGCAGCGGCGCGCGATCTCGACCGAATTCTCCAGCGCCTGCGGCAGGTCGGCGAACAGCCGCACCATTTCGTCCTGCGACTTCCAGTACTGCTCCGGCGTGAAGTGCCGCGGCCGGCGCTGGTCGCCGAGCAGGTAACCCGCGGCGATGCAGACGCGCGCCTCGTGGGCGCGGAAATCCTCGCGCGCGAGGAACTGCACCGGATGGGTCGCGACCACCGGAATGCCCGCGTCCGCCGCCAGCGCCAGGGTGTGCACCAGCAGGGATTCTGCGTTCGGGAAACCGGCGCGCTGCAGCTCCAGGTAGTAGCGGCCGGGGAACAGCTCCGTCCAGGCCGCCGCGTGGCGCTCCGCGGCGGCCGCGTTGCCGGCCGTCAGGGACTGGCCCACATCGCCCGCGGCGGCGCCCGAAAGCGCGATCAGGCCGTCGGTGCCGAGTTCGCCGAACCATGACCGCGCGATTTCCGCGCGCGCGCGATGCTGGTTGGAGCGCCAGGCGCGCGAGAGCAGCGTCGACAGCTTCAGGTAGCCCTCGCGCGAGGCGCACAGCAGGAGCAGGCGCGAGGGCTTGTCGCGATCGGTTTCGTTCTGGATCCAGCAGTCGGCGCCGAGCACGGGCTTGACGCCTGCGGCGCACGCCGCCTTGTAGAACTTCACCATGCCGAACAGGTTCGCGTTGTCGGTGAGCGCGAGCGCCGGCATGCCCTCGGCCGCCGCCCTGGCGACCGCGTCGTCGAGGCGCACGATCCCGTCCGTCACCGAGTACTCGCTGTGCAGCCTGAGGTGGACGAAGCGAGGATCAGACATGGGAATGCGCAAAAGTTTACCATCGCGACATGCCCACTTCGGCCCTGTTCGCGCTGTTTGTCGGCGCGACCTGCATTGCGCTGTCGCCGATCTGGGTGCGCGTCTCCGAAGTCGGCCCCACGGCGAGCGCTTTCTGGCGCGTCGCGCTCGCGGTGCCGCTGCTGTGGCTGCTGTGCGCGCTGTTTCGATCCGGTGCGAGCCCGCTCGAAAAACGTCAATGGAAACTGCTGCTTGCGGCGGGCTTCGCGTTTGCCGGCGACCTCGCGTTCTGGCACTGGTCGATCCAGTTCACGTCGGTCGCCAATTCGACGCTGCTCGCGAACCTCGCGTCGATCTTCGTCACGCTCGCGGTGTGGGTCATCTGGCGGCAGCGGCCGAGCGGCGTGTTCATTGCGGGATTGGCTACGGCGCTCGCGGGCGTTGCGATGCTGGTGCGCACGAGCCTGGAGTTTTCGCCGACGGCGCTGCTCGGCGATGCGCTCGGCGTCGTCACGGCGATGTTCTACGCCTGGTACCTGCTGTCGGTTTCCGACGTGCGCGGCCTCGGCATCGCGACCGTGCGGCTGATGGCGGTGACGACAACGATCACGAGCGCGTTCCTGTTGCCCGTAGCGCTGGCTTCCGGCGAGTCATTGATCCCGGCCACGGAGATCGGCTGGCTGAAGCTGTTGGGCCTTGCGTGGATTTCGCACTCGGCTGGACAGGGTTTGATCGCCTATGCGCTCGCGCACCTGCCGGCTGCGTTTTCGTCGGTCAGTCTCTTGTTCCAGCCGGTGATGGCGGCGGTGTTCGCGTGGATCCTGCTCGGCGAGCCGCTGGTGGCGCTGCAGGTCGCGGGTGGCGTCGTGGTGCTGGTGGGGATATATCTCGCGAGGCGCGGTTCACGTTAGCAACCTGCTACGCAACTACGCATTGGATTGTGCAGTGCATTAACGGCAGTGACTCGCCCATCAGCCCAAAACGGTCGGACACCGTTTTCGATATCGACGATCGTCTCCGAAATCGAGCGACGTCGATATTGACGCAGATGTTACGTCGCGATAGCTTGATCTTCCCTCAAGCGAGGGGATTCGAAAGCTTTACTTTCACTGTCTACCGAACCGAAAGGGACGCGATGCACAAACTTGGCCAGATTGCGACCAGCGTGTTGCTAATTGCTTCACCGTTTGCGTTGCCGAGTAGCGTACATGCAGCAGACGGAATGGCAATGCCGAAATCAGCGACCAGCGACAAGAAGCTAATTGCAAGTGCGATGGCGGCCGCACCGACCGCAATCGCGAAAGGCGCGACCATTGTCGTGATGGAGGCTGACGGCAAGTTGCGTACGCTGCGCAAAGGGACAAACGGCTTCACATGCATGCCCGACAATCCCGCGACCCCTGGCCCCGATCCGATGTGCATGGATAAGAATGCGATGGAGTGGGTCGGTGCCTGGGTGGAGCACAAGGCGCCTGCCGTGGGCAAAGTCGGGTTCATGTACATGCTCGCGGGGGGCACAGATGCGAGCAACACGGACCCCTACGCCACAAAGCCAACTGCTGGCAACCATTGGATCAAGACCGGCCCACACGTCATGGTCGTTGGGGCAGACGCGAATTTTTACGATCAGTATCCAAAGAGCGCCGATCCCGACACGAAGCAGCCGTATGTAATGTGGTCGGGCACCCCCTATCAGCACCTAATGGCACCTGTAAGGTAAGTGTGGGCCTTGTGAGCAGCATGTCGGCGAGCGCTTGCGTGGTGCTCGCCGGCGAGCCGTGTGCTGCGATCGCATCCGGCCTGATTCCATACGGCTTGCTGATCGCCTAATCAGAAAGAGGGGCTTCGATCGACCATTTTTTGGGGACTCGCAACCATACGTTATTGACCGAATCCAGCCTACCGTCCGCATCTCGCAAATCACCTTAACACGGCCGTGCGGAGGCTACCCCTCGAAGCCGCGCACGAGGAACCGTTCAGCAACTGCGCAGTGCGCCGCGACGCCCATCGCCGGCGTGTTCTCGTTCAGGGTCATCTTGTTGGAGTGGCACGGGCACGCGCTTTTCCACTGCTGTCCTTCCGGGCAAACGCCCAGCATCAACATCGCTCCCGGCACGCGCTGCAGGACGTAGGAAAAATCCTCCGCGCCCATGATGGGCGCCGCCATCGTGCTCCACGCGCCGGCGCCGAACAACTCGCCGATCGCACGTTGGTGGAGCCGCCGTCGATCTTCGCGATCGTGACCCCGACCGGATCGATGATGTCGATGCGGCGCGTGACGAACACCTGGATCGCCGTGACGATCTCGCAGGCGACCGGCACCGGGTCGATGGCATGGTGCGGCATCGAGGCATGCCCGCCCCTGCCGCGCACGCTCACCATGAGCTTGTCCGCCGACGCAAGCATCGGTCCCGCCTTGGATTGAAAAGTCCCCGCCGGCGCATTCGGCATGATGTGAAGCGCAAAGGCCGCCTCCGGCGCGGGATCATCGAACAAGCCGTCATCGAGCATGAAGCGCGCCCCGTGGTGGCCTTCCTCGCCGGGCTGGAACATGAATAGCCATGTGCCCGCAATGGCGTCGCGCCTTGCGCTCAGTGCCCGCGCGGCCGATGCAAGCATCGCCGTGTGGGTATCGTCGCCGCAGGCATGCATCACGCCTGCCACACCGGAACAGACGTTCATCCGCCGCGGACCGAGGCCGCTCAGCTCGCCCGTAAGACCCCTCTGACAAGCCGGACCTGGCCCTCCTCAAGACTGCGCCGCGCGTTGCCGGCCTTCCGCGCGAGATTGTCGACGAACACCGCCAGGCCCAGCTGTCCCGGCGCGGCGGGCGCGGCGTTTGCGGCAGTCCTGCTCAGATGAGCGTCGCTCGTGTCCTCGAACAGTTCTTCGATGAATCCACTCCCTTCGAGCACCGAGCGCATCTCTTCGACGCAGACAAGGAAGTTGTCGGCAGGGTCGGTAGCCCACGGAAGCGGGAAGTAGGTCGTTGCCGCTTTTCCTGCAACCATCTCCTGGAAGGCGAACCGGCCGCCCGGCTTGAGCACCCGGTGGATCTCCCCGTAGAGCCTTCGCTTATCCGCGATGTTCATGCCGACGTTCTGCATCCAGGCGGCGTCAAACGAATCGTCGGCAAAGGGCATGTCGAGCGCGCTGCCCTGGTGCACTTCGATCCGGTCGTCGAGGCCGGTCAGCCGATTCAGCAGTGCCGCGCCGGCGCAGTAATCGGGCGACATTTCGAGGCAGGCGACGCGGCAGCCGAGCGCGGCAGCGAGCATCCGTGCGGGACCGGCCAGCCCGGCTCCAATATCGAGCACGCGATGCTCGGACCGAATCTGCGCCAGCTCCAGCAGCTCGCGTGAAGCGCGGAGTCCGCCCGTATGGAAATGGTCAAGCGCAGCGAGATCCTCGGGCGACAGGCGTTGCTCGGGATTCAATCCGGCCGCGCGGAGGGCTGCCAGGATGCGCGCCTCGATGTCGCGGGCCGAATAGTGTGCTTCCAGGCCAGCCATGAACAATCACCTCCCTTCGATCAGGCTACCACGCCCCACACTTGTCCGGCGGCGCGCGGCCCGAGCGCGTGCAGAGGCTGGGGCGCTCCAGAGCGACCCCGGCGGCTACGTCCAGAGCGGCAGGCCGCCCAGGCCCGCGGTTTCCGGCTGGCCAGTCATGAGGTTCGCGTTCTGCAGCGCCTGCGCCGCGGCTCCCTTGCCGAGGTTGTCGATCACACCGATGGCGATGATCCGTCCAGTCCGCGGATTGACGGCATAGGCGAGAAACGCGAGGTTCGAGCCGGTGGCCCAGCCGGTATGCGGGCTGTGTCCGTCCTCCGCGGGCACGACCTTGACGAACGGCTCGCCGTCATAGCACGCGCGTGCGGCGTCGTAGAGGCGCGCCGTTGGCACGGTGCCGCGAGGACGCGCATAGCAAGTCGCGAGTATCCCGCGCGACATGGGCACGAGATGCGCCGTAAAGGCCAGTGTTGCCTTGCGCCCGGCGACCTGCTCGAGCGCCCGCTCCATCTCCGCGACGTGCGGGTGCGACTCGAGTCCGTACGCAAAAACGTCCTCGTTCGTCTCCACGTAGCCGTAGTCGCTGCCGCCGCCGCGGCCGGTTCCCGTGACGCCGCTTTTCGCGTCGATCACGATGTCCTCGGACTCGATGAGACCTTCCTTCACGAGCGGCGCAAGCGCAAGCAGCGCCGCCGCCGGGTAGCAGCCTGGATTGGCGAGCCGCCGGGTGCGCGCGATCCTGCCGCGCTGGCCCGGCAGTTCGGTGAGTCCGTAGGTCCAGCCTTCCACGAAACGGTGATCGCCGCCCACGTCAACGATCTTCATCGACTGCGGCAGGCGTGCGAGCAGTTCGCGCGACATGCCCGTCGGCAGCGAAACGAACAACAAGTCGAGCTTCGGCACCGTTTCCGGGACGAAGCGCTCAATGACAAGCGCGCCTTCCGGCCTGCCAGCGAGTGCCGGGAAGCGCTGCGCAAGGGTTTGCCCTGCGCTGCTGTTGGCTCCCGCGTAGACCACCTCGAAGGCAGGATGCTCCACGCAAAGACGCAGCAGCTCGCCTCCGCCATAACCGCTCACACCGACGATGCCGATCCGCATGCTTGAATCTTATAACTTCGGCTGGAACCGTCCCATCTCGCTAGGCGATCCGCAGCGCATCGAGGTTCATTTCTGGCGCGGGTTGCGCAGCCCCGTGTCCGGCGCCTGATACTTCCCGGAACGCAGCTGCGCCACCATGTTGGCAAGGCTCAGCGCAGCATTTTTCACCTGCACGAAAACTTCAGCATCGGCATCCAAGTCCGCGTGACTGGTGGCATAAGGCTTGTAGTAGCCGATGAACGTGTCGAGCGCCGCGGCCGGGCCCGCCTGGATCAGGCCCATGTCGCTCAGCCAGTCGGCAAGAATTCGCCGCAAGTTCTCCGGTCCCGCGGAGTCCCCGTGCGCGACGACGGCGAACGCGCGGCCGGCGAGGTGCTTGGGGTAATCCCAGCCTTCGAGTTCGAGCTGCTTGGCGAGCGCCGGGTTCTTGCCCTTGGTGGTGGTCGGATCGGGATTGCCGCCGTCGGCGCACACCAGCCGGTCGATCATCAGCTTGAGGCCTGCCGGCGCCTGGTACCAGTTCACCGGGCACAGAATGAACACGCCATGCGCCGCGACCCAACGCGGATAGAGCTCCGCCATCCAGTCGTTGGTCTGGCCGAGCGCGTGGTTCGGATAGCAGGAGCACGGCCAGTTGCAAAGCGGCATCGCCGTCGAGACGCAGGCCTTGCAGGGATGGATCACCTTCCAGGGCTCGTCGGCGAGCGTGGCGATGTCGAGGAAGTCGACCTCGTGGCCGGGCAGCGCGGCGATGGCCTGCTGCGCGGCCTGCGCCAGCCTGCGCGTCTTGGAGATCTCCCCGGGGCAGGTGTGCTCGCTGCGCGTAGAGCCGTTGACGACCAGGATCCTCGAGGGCGAGCCCGGATCCTGCTGCCGGCGCGCTGCGGCATGGATCTGCGCGCGCGTTTCCAGCCACTCGAGCGGCAATGGCTGTGCCGGATCCGAGAACCCGGGGCCGGCCGCCGCCGTGCGCGGCGATTTGCGGTAGGCGATGTAGCCGTCCCACGCCGTCTCGAAAACCTTCTCGAGCTCCGGCTTCAGTCGATCGAACGCCGGATCGAAGAAGCGAGCGAAAAAACGCTCCCGGAACTGCTCCTTGGTGAGCGGCACCCATTCCTTTTCTCGTCGAACCGCGGGCAGTGCCATCGGTCATCCTCCCAGTGCGTCATCCAGTCGATCCGAACGGGAATCCCGCGGCCTTCACGCCGACACGGATCCCTTCGATCGCCGCCGCGACCTGCCCCGGCTCCCCGCGCACGCCGAGCTCGACATGCCGGCGCGAACCGTCCGCGCCCATCGAGGGCAGGCTGAAGACCTTCACGCCCGGATAGCGTGCGCCGACATCATTCATCACCCCGACGAGCTGGCTTTCGCCCGCCTCGTAGACGAGGATCGAGGCCTCGGCCCAGCGGTCGCGCTCGAAGAGCCCGCGGTATTTCGTGTCGAGCACCCACTCCGCCATCGGCCAGGCCATCTGCGGAAAACCCGGCACGAAGTGATGCTCGCGCAACGAAAACCCCGGGACCCTGTTCACCGGATTGGGAATGATCGCCGCGCCCCGCGGGAATTCGCCCATCTGCAGCCGCTGCGGCGTGATCTCGGCGCCGAAGCGGCCGCGGATCTCGCGCTCCGCATCCGGATGCAGCTCGAGCCGCACGCCGAGCGCGTCCGCGGCGCACTGCCGCGTGTGATCGTCGGGCGTCGCGCCGATGCCGCCGAAGCTGAACACGATGTCGCCCGACGCCAGGCTGCGACGCAGCGCCGCGGTCAGTCGCGCGGGATCGTCACCCAGGTACTCGCACCACGCCAGCCGCAGCCCGCGCTTTGCCAGCGCGCCGATCAGGAAACCGAAATGCTTGTCCGGGCGCTTGCCGAAGAGGATCTCGTCGCCGACGACGTAGGCGCCGAAGGCCTTCATCGATCGGCACTGGCCTCGGCAGGCCGCTCGCGGAGCAGCTTCAGCTGCGCCAACAGGTAATGAATGAAAGTCAATCCGACCACGACCGGCGCGAAAAAACCCAGCAGGGGCACGAAGGCCACCAGGGCCAGCACCACCCCCATGACATAAAGCGACCCGCGGCGCTCGGCAAAGATCTTCTGCATCTCCGCCGCGTCGGCATGCTCGGCGAGCGCGTCGTAGCGCAGGACCTTCTGGTTCACCCAGCCCATGATCGCCACCGGCAGGATCGGCCAGAGCGGCGGAAAGAGCCACAACGGCAGGCTCGCCAGCGCAAGCAGCGCAAGACCGCAAAGTGCGACGACGCCGTTCCACACGCTGCCGGCGAATCCGCCGCCGTGGCGCCGCTCGAGCTGCGGGAAGCGCCGCTGCGCGACATGGTTCACCATCTCCGGCATGCCGAACACGCCGAGCAGGAGCAGCGCGGTGAGCTGAATGAGCGGCACCAGCATGATGAGGATCAGCACCTTGGCGGCGAACAGCGCCACATCGCCCGCGCTCCAGGGCACGATCAGGGTCGCGTACTGCGCCCATTGCCGGATCAGCTCGGCAAGCCAGAGCACGAGCTGCCCCCAGAAGACGAGCGCGAGCGCCCCCCAGAAAAACATCGCGGCCATCACCGGCCACAGCATCAGCCAGAGCATGCGCGGGTGAAACAGGTTCGCCAGCGCGAACAGGAGCGAGCCGCCGATGCCGGTCATTGGCGCATACTTTGCCACAGCTTCGCGAGCCGCTTCGCCGAAACCGGCACCGGGGTGCGCAGCTCCTGCGCAAAGAGCGACACGCGCAGCTCCTCCAGCAACCAGCCGAACTGCTCCAGTTCGGGCGACAGCGCCCCGTATTTCGAGCGCGCCGCGACTTCCCTGCGCAAGACCTGCTCGAGCGGCGCGAGTTCTGCGGCGCGCTGCGCGTCGCGCGCCGGGTCGGCGCGCAGCTTGTCGAAGCGCGCGGCGGCCGCCTTGAGGTAGCGGGGCAGATGCTGCAGCCGCTCCCACGGCGTGCGCGCGAGCCAGTGCGGGGCGAGCAGCCGCGCGCACTGGCCGCGAACGTCTTCGGCCGCCTGCGGGAACGCCTTGTGCGCGGCCGCGATGCGCTTTTGCAGCTGCGCATGCTCGGCGAGAATGGCCGCCGCGAGGCGTTGCAGTTCCTGCGCGATCAGCTTGAAGCGGTTCCGGCCCTCGGCCACGCGGCGCGCAAAGTCAGCCTGCGTCATGGGCAGCCCGGCGGCGAGGAATGTGCGCTCGAGCGCCGCCGCGATCAGGTCATCCTTGTGCGCACTCAGCGCCGCGTCCCGCGAGAGCGCGCGCTCGAGCTCGCGCAGGCGCTCGCGAAACGCGATTGCGAGCAGACGCTTCACGCCCTCGCGATGCACCGCGCGCGCCTTCTCGGGTGAGTCGTACACCTGCAGCACCACGGCGTCGCCGGAGTCCTCGAGCGCCGGATAGCCGAGGAGCGTCTGGCCGCCGCGCCGGATCTCCATCAGCTCGTCGAGGTCGCCGCAGGTCCACGCCGTATGGCGCTCGCCCGGCCCGGGCTGCACTTCCTCGCGCAGCGCGCTCTCGCTGTGCGCCGCGAGCTCGCGCTTCAACGCGGCGAGATTGCGATCCAGCCCGAGCTGGCGTGCGTGCTCGTCGAGGACGCGGAAGTTCATGTGCAGGTGCGGCGGCGCCGAGTCGGGCCGGAAAGCATCGGCCGGCACCTCGAGATTGAATTCGGCCCGGATGTAGCGCGCCAGCGCCAGTGCGAGCGGCGTGTCCGACGGCGGCACGGCTGCGGCAAACGCTTGCGCGAACCCGGCGAGCGGCCCGAGCCTGTGGCGCAGGCGCTGCGGCATGCCCTTGGCCAGCGCCTGCACCTTCTCCTTCAGCAGCCCGGGGACCAGCCACTCGCAGCGCGCCGCGGGCACCTGGTTGAGCAGCGCCACCGGCACCGCGAGGGTCACGCCGTCGCGCGGCGAGCGCGGCTCGAAGTGGTATTCGAGCGCGAAGCGGTTCGCGCCGAGCGCGAGCTCGTGAGGAAAATTCTCCGTCGTGATGCCCGCCGCCTCGTGCCGCATCAGGTCCTCGCGGCTCAAGTGCAGCAGGCGCGGCTCGCCGCGCTCGGCCTCCTTGCGCCAGCGCTCGAAATCGGCCCCGTTGTGGATCCCCTGAGGCACGCGCGCGTCGTAGAACGCGAAAATCAGTTCGTCGTCCACCAGGATGTCGGGACGGCGCGACTTGTGCTCCAGGCGCTCGATCTCGCGGATCAGGCGCTGGTTGTGGGAGAAAAACGGCGCGCGCGTGTCGTAGTCGCCCTCGACCAGCGCCGAGCGCACGAAGATCTCGCGCGACAGCTGTGGCTCCACCGGGCCGTAATGCACCCGCCGGTCGGTGTACACCGCAAGGCCGTAAAGCGTGCCGCGCTCGAGCGCCACCACCTGCGCGCGCGAGCGCTCCCAGTGCGGCCGCTCGGGATGCCGCCGCAGCAGGTGCGCCCCGACCTCCTCCAGCCACTTCGGGTCGATGCTCGCCACGGTGCGCGCGTACAGTCGCGTCGTCTCGAGCAGTTCGGCGGCGACGATCCATTTGCCGGGCTTGCGCGTCCACGATCCCGGATGCACCCAGAACTTGATGCCGCGCGCCCCGGTGTAATTGCCCTCGGCCTCGTGCTTCATGCCGACATTGCCCAGCAGGCCCGCGAGCAGTGCGCGATGGATCGCACCATGGCCCTCGGGCTTTGCCGGGTTGACGCTCGAAGCGCGCCAGCCCAGCTCGTCGAGCACGGCGGCGAGCTGGCGGTGCACGTCGCGCCACTCGCGCAGCCGCGGCAGCGAAAGAAAGTGCTCTCGGCAATAGCGCCGCGGGTTCGGCTGCTCGAGCGCCTGCCAGAGCTTGAGGAAGGCGAGAAAATCCGAGCGCTCGTCGGCGAAGCGCGCGTGCCGCTCGTCGGCGGCCGCGGCCTGCTCGAGCGGCCGCTGGCGCGGGTCCTGCACGGAAAGCGCGGCGGCGATGACGAGCATCTGCTCGACGCAATGCGCGTCGCGCGCGGCGATCAGCATACGGCCGATCCTCGGATCGAGCGGCAGGCGCGCGAGCTCGCGGCCGATGCCAGTCAGCTCGTTGCCTTCGTCCACCGCGCCCAGCTCGGCGAGCAGCGCGTAGCCGTCGGCGATCGCGCGCGGCGCCGGCGCATCCAGCAACGCAAACGCCTCCACCTTGCCGAGGCCGAGGCTCAGCGCGCGCAGGATGACCGCGGCGAGCGAGGAGCGCAACAGCTCGGGATCGGTGTACGCCGGCCGCGATGCGAACTCCGCCTCCGAATAGAGCCGGATGCACACGCCGTCGGCGACCCGCCCGCAGCGGCCGGCGCGCTGCTGCGCCGCGGCCTGCGAGATGTCCTCCACGCGCAGCATCTCGACCTTGTTGCGATAGGAGTAGCGCTTGACGCGCGCCTGCCCGGTGTCGACCACGTAACGGATGCGCGGCACCGTGAGCGAAGTCTCGGCGACGTTGGTCGCGAGCACCACGCGGCGCGCACCGCCGGGCCGGAACACGCGGTCCTGCTCCGCCGACGACAACCGCGCGTAGAGCGGCAGGATCTCGCGCGCCTCGCCCGGCCGCGCCGGCGCCAGGCGGCGCAGCACTTCCGCCGCATCGCGGATCTCGCGCTCGCCCGGCAGGAACACCAGCACGTCGCCCGCGCCTTCCCGGCACAGTTCCTGCACCGCGTCGGCGAGCGCCTGCTCCTCCTCGTCGCGCGTCGTATCCTCGGCGTCCCCGCCGACCGGACGGTAGCGCACCTCCACCGGGTAGAGCCGCCCGGTGACCTCGATCACCGGCGCGGCGTTGAAATGGCGCGAGAATTTTTCGGCGTCGATGGTAGCCGAGGTGATCACGACTTTCAGGTCGCTGCGCCGCGGCAGCAATTGCTTCAGGTAACCGAGCAGGAAATCGATGTTGAGGCTGCGCTCGTGCGCCTCGTCGATGACGAGCGTGTCGTAGGCGCGCAGCTGCGGGTCGCCCTGCGTCTCGGCAAGGAGTATCCCGTCGGTCATCAGCTTGATGGCGGTGTGCGCGCCAACCTTGTCGTTGAAGCGCACCTTGTAGCCGACCAGTCCGCCGAGTTCGGTCTTGAGCTCCTCGGCGATGCGCGCCGCCACCGAGCGCGCCGCGATGCGGCGCGGCTGCGTGTGGCCGATGAGGCCGTTCGCGCCGCGGCCCATCTCGAGCAGGATCTTCGGGATCTGGGTCGTCTTGCCCGAGCCGGTCTCACCGCAGACGATCACGACGGGATTGTGCTCGAGCGCGCTGCGGATTTCGTCGCGCCGGGCGCTGATCGGCAGCGCCGGGTCGAAGGCGACGTGCGGTGTCATGTCGCGCCAGACTTGCGCGCGACGTCAGTCAAGGAGCGTCTGCAGGCGCGCAATGACGTCGGACGTGACGGTTTCCGGCGCGCGTTCCCTGAATGCCGCCTTTCGAGCCCTGAAATCCAGCGTGCGCGCGTGATTGCAGGCGATGACCCCCTGCGTGCCGGTGCCCGAACCCATCAACGTCACCGCAAACCCGGCATAACGCGCCGCTGCGCCGCCCTGCGTGATCGGACAGACGAGCGCAAGGCCACCGGCATTGAACGCCTTCGGCGACACCACGAATACAAAACGCGCTCCGCGCTGTTCGCCGCCTCGCGTCGGTTCGAGATCGAGATGCCAGACCTCGCCCCGGTTCGGTACGCGCATTACAGCAGTTCTTGGCCCGCCGGTGCCGCCGACTGCCACTCACCGTCGGCGCGCGACGGTCGCCGCCTGAAATCGCACTTTGCCAACAGCTCGTCCAGCGTGTACCGCGGCTTCGCTACCGGCGCCAGGGTGATCTTGCCGCGCTCAAACGCGACCTTCACTTCCGAGCCGGGCCGCAGGTTCGCCTGGGCGAGAAACGGTTTCGGCACGGCCACCATCACGGAACCCCCGATGGCGCGCAACACGGCTTTGGACATGGCTGGTGTCAGGGACTGGATGTTACACGGAAGTATAACCTCAAAAACCCGGAATCAATAACTGGTCGACGTGCTCGTCGCACTGTCCGAATCCGGCGATGAGCTGTCGGACTCGGCGGCTGTGCTATCCGGCATCTCGCTCGCGCCTTCACTGTCCGATGCGTCGCTCGCTGCGGGTTGCTCGGATTCGTTCGCCGCGAGCGCCGCACCGGCCGCAATCGCGGCGCCGGCCGCCACCGCCGCACCGGTCGCGGCAGCACCCCGCCCTGTCGATGCCGCGTCCCACGAACCCGAGGCACCGGCGCCGCTGAATTCACCGCCGCGGCCGGAGTAAGCGGGCTCCGACGCGCCGGAAGAGTCGCTCGAACCCCAGGACGTGCCGCTTTCTACGGGTTCGTCGTCGCTCAACGTCCGCCGGCGGCGAACAAGCCGCGACCACCAGCTCTCTCGTACTGCCTGCAGCTCAAGTTCGCAGGCAGGGTCTCCGCGCAGCCGTGTCGCAAGTTCCTCTACGACTTCGTCCGCGACCCTCAGACCGCCGCCGGTCGGCCGCAGTGCGCCGCCGCTGCCCGGTGCGCCGCCGTGCAATTCGAGCAGCAGTCGCCCGTGGCTTTCCGCGCTCACCGCGTCGCCCGTGCGCGGCTCGAAGACAAGCGCACAGGGCCCGCGCGCGCGATGCTCGTCGGGCTCCAGAGGAGTCGCCTTCACGAAGCGGTAACTGCCGAATGGCGGATGGCCGCCGGGACGCAGCGGATCGCGCACCGCGTTGCCCAGCTGCCGCGCGACGGCCTGATCCGCCGTCGCGCACACGGCCACTGGTCCGAACACAATTCGGTCCGCCGCATCGCGAAGGGTGAGCGTACCTTCGCGGTCGCGGCGCGGGTCGACCTGGACGACGAGCTTCATCGGCTCATTCTCCTCTCAATTCGGCGAACAGCCTGAGATAGCCGTCCGCCATCGCGTCCATCGAAAACTTCCAGCGCACGAGGCGCTGCCCGGCGCGGGCGAACCGCTCGGCGCGCGCGCGCTGGGTCAGCGCCGCGAAGAGCGCTTGCGCGATTTCAGCCGGATGGGTGGAATCGAGCAGCCAACCGGTGCG
>SCUH01000130.1 GCA_004298295.1 Betaproteobacteria bacterium
GCTGCGCGAGCGCCGCGCGCTCGGCCTGCAGGGGCTGCTGCCGCCCTGCGTCAGCACGCAGGACGGGCAGGTGCGCAGGATCCTCGAGCACCTGCGCGGCCTGCCGAACGATCTCGAGAAATACGTCGATCTCAACGCGCTGCACGACCGCAACGAAGCGCTTTTCTTCCGTGTCGTGTCGGAGCACCCGGACGAGATCATGCCGCTGATCTACACGCCCACGGTGGGCACCGCGTGCCAGCGCTTCGGGCACATCTACCAGCGTCCGCGCGGGCTGTTCATCAGCGCCAAGGACCGCGGTCGGATCGCCTCGGTGCTGCGCAACTGGCCGCACCGCGACGTCGGCATCATCGTGGTGACCGACGGCGAGCGCATCCTCGGCCTGGGCGACCTGGGCGCGAACGGCATGGGCATCCCGGTGGGCAAACTCTCCCTGTACACCGGCTGCGCCGGGGTGGCGCCCGAGCGCTGCCTGCCGGTGCTGCTCGACGCCGGCACCGACAACGTCGCGCTGCGCAACGATCCCTTCTACATCGGCCTCAAGCGCAAACGCCTGCGCGGCAAGGCCTACGACGCGCTGCTGGAAGAGTTCGTGATGGCGGTGCAGAAGGTGTTTCCGGGCGCGCTGATCCAGTTCGAGGACTTCGCCAACACCAATGCCTTCCGCCTGCTGCACGAGTACCGCGACCGCGTCTGCACCTTCAACGACGACATCCAGGGCACCGCCGCCGTGGCGCTCGCCGGCATCTACTCGGCGCTGCGCATCACCGGCGGCACGCTCACCGCGCAGCGCGTGCTCTGCCTGGGCGCGGGCGAGGCCGCGACCGGGATCTGCGATCTGATCGTGTCGGCGATGAAGGCCGAGGGCCTGGCGGAGGCCGAGGCGCGCCGGCGCTGCTGGCTGTTCGACTCGCGCGGCCTGGTGGTCGCGAGCCGCCTCGGCCTCGCGGCACACAAGCTGCCCTACGCGCACCGGCACGCGCAGATCGCGGACTTCGTCGCCGCCGTCGAAGCGCTCAAGCCCACCGCGATCATCGGCGTGGCCGCGGTCGGCGGCACCTTCACGCAAAGCGTGCTCGAAGCGATGGCGCGCATCAACGCCCGGCCGATCGTGTTCGCGCTTTCCAACCCTACGGCGAAAGCGGAATGCAGCGCCGAACAGGCCTACCGCTGGACCGGCGGTCGCGCGGTGTTTGCCTGCGGCAGCCCGTTCGATCCGGTGACGCAGGACGGGCGCAGCTTCGTGCCGCGCCAGGGCAACAACTCCTACATCTTCCCCGGCGTGGGGCTGGGCGTGGTGGCGAGCGGCACGCGGCGCGTCACGGAAGAGATGTTCCTCGCCGCCGCGCGCGCGCTCGCGCAGCAGGTGTCGAAGAAGGATCTCGACCAGGGCAGCATCTACCCGCCGCTCGCGCGCATCCGCGAGGTTTCGGCGCACATCGCCACCGCGGTGGCCGGCGTCGCCTTCGCTCGCGGACTCGCCTCGAAACCGCGGCCGCGGCGCCTGTTCGCGCACATCCGCGCGCAGATGTACGAGCCGCGGTATCGGAGTTACCTCTGAAGAAAGACGGCGCAGCGATTCGGACACCGGTGCGATTTTGAATTTCCCCGTTCTCGGCTTTTCGGCATGCATCTCGCCGAAAAGCCGAGATCGATGAACGGCAAATTCGCGCCGAGGCGTGACTCGGGCTCAGCGCTTCGCGCCCATCGTCAGGCTGCCATCGAACACGGTGCCCGGCGCAAAGCCGAAGATCCGCTCCAGTTCCAGCTCGCGGATCAGCTGGTCGACGGCCGCCTGGCCGTGCTCGCGGTTCACCTCGGCCAGGATGAGTTTCGCGCCGTTGGCGTTGTAGAAGCCGCCGAAGTCGGCCTGGACTTTGAGCAGCTGCCTCGCCTTGTCGAGCGTCACGGCGCTTCTTTCCCACGGGCCAGATCGAGCGCCGTCTTCCCCGAGCCCACACCGAGCCGCTGCTTTTCGTGGTCGGCCTGAGCGCGCAGCAGCGCGATGACGCACTCGGCCAGGTCGTCGTACTCGGACCGCCCGGCGCCGTACTGCTCGCAGTCCGGTTCCGCCGGGTAGAAGAACATGCCGCGCCAGCGGCCCTCGCCCGCCTTGACGACGACGAACGCAGCACCGCGCTCTTCCCAGTAGAGCGTCGGGCACGCGGTCAATTGCGCATCGCCCGGCGCGAGCTGCAGTTCCACGTCCGCCGCCTGCGTCGCGACGATCTTGCCGTAGCGCTCCTTGAGGCAGGATTCGACCAGCCAGCGCTCGCCGCTCTCGAAATCGGGAATCGGGTTCACGCTTCGCCGCCCGGAGCCTTGTCCTCGTCGAGCAGCGCCTCGTAGAGCTCGTCCTGCCGCCGCGCGCGCTCTTCTGCCGACAGCGCGGCCATCGTCGCCTGCCGCTCGCGCAGGCGCGCCGCGCGCTCGGCCGCGACCTGCGGATGCACGGGGATGGTGTTTTCGCCGTAGAGCGCCTGCTTCAGGTAGCGGAACGCGAACTGCAGCAGCGCCTCTTCGTCGCTCAGGAGCCGCGCGTACTCTTCGGCCGGCAGCCCGAAGGCCTGGCGGAAGTTCTCGCTCGCGACGAAGGCGCGAAAGCCGTCCAGGTCGTAGCTCGCGAGGAAGAACAGCTCGAAGCTGCGCTGCGACGGGCGCCCGACCGCGGGCCCCGACGAGCGCTTCTTCAGGACGATGCGGCGCCATTCGCGGTTGGCCTCGTCGTAGCGGTCCACGCCCTGCTCGATGCGGTACTCGCGGATGCTCTGCTCGTGCGGCTCCTCGTGCCCGAGGCAGTGCGCCTCCTTGACGACGAAATACGCCTCTTCGTCGGTCGGCGAATCCTTCTTGCGCAGCGCCATGTGGCCGAGCGCGTAGTAGCGGCAGGCGGTCGGCCGGTCGGAATACACGCCGCAGCCCTCGGGCGTCAGGAACACGCACGCCGTCGAGCGCTCGCGGTGGGCGAGCTTCAGCCCGGGCATGCCGTGGCTGTCGAGCTCGCAGTCGCGCGTGTAGCGGTCGATGAACTCGCGGCTCGACAGGTCGAGCCGGTTCTTCAGCCGCAGCAGGTCGTACGGCGTGA
>SCUH01000131.1 GCA_004298295.1 Betaproteobacteria bacterium
CGCCTTGAGCCCGAAAATGCCGCAGGCGATCCCGCCCCAGGCGCCGCACAGGCCGTGCAGCGGCCACACGCCGAGCACGTCGTCGATCTTCCAGCGGTTCTGCGTGATCGCGAACAGCTTCGTGAAAATGACGCCCGCGACCGCGCCGATGACAAACCCGCCGGCCGGGTGCACTACATCCGAGCCCGCGCAGATCGCCACCAGTCCCGCCAGCGGACCGTTGTGCACGAAGCCCGGATCGTTGCGCCCCACGACCAGCGCCGCGATCGTGCCGCCGGCCATTGCCATGAGCGAATTCACCGCCACCAGCCCGCTCACCTTGTCGATCGCCTGCGCCGACATGACGTTGAAGCCGAACCAGCCCACGCTCAGGATCCAGGCGCCGAGCGCAAGGAACGGGATCGAAGACGGCGGATAGCCGACCACGCGTCCGTCGCTGGTGTAGCGTCCCTGGCGCGCCCCCAGCAGCAGCACGGCCATGAGGGCGATCCAGCCGCCCATCGCGTGCACCACGATCGAGCCGGCGAAATCGTGGAATTCCTCGCCGAAACTCGACTTGAACCAGCCCTGCACGCCGAAGCGCTGGCCCCAGACCATGGCTTCGAAGAACGGATACACGAAGCCGACGATCAGCGCCGAGGCGAAGAGCTGCGGATAGAACTTCGCACGTTCGGCGATGCCGCCCGAGACGATGGCCGGCACCGCGGCCGCGAAGGTCAGCAGGAAAAAGAACCTGACCAGCTCGAAGCCGTTCTTCTGCGCCAGCTGCTCGGCGCCGACGAAGAACGTGGTGCCGTAGGCGATCGCGTAGCCGACGCAGAAATAGGCCACCGTGGAAGCGCAGAAATCCGACAGGATCTTGACCAGTGCGTTGACCTGGTTCTTGAAGCGCACCGTGCCGAGTTCGAGGAACGCGAACCCCGAATGCATGGCGAGCACCAGGATCGCGCCCAGCAGCACGAACAGCACGTCCGATCCGGACTTGAATGCCTCCATAAGCCACCTCCGACTGTCGTCGATGCGCGCGAATTGTGCCCGATTTCCGCAACCGGCGATTCCCTTTTTGTACAATCCGCCCGATGCAGCGACGCGACTTCATCCGGCTCTGCGCCGCGACCGCGGCCGGCGGCGCTGCGCCTGCCCTCGCCATCGCGGGTGCCGCGCCGCAGTTCTACGCCCGCGCCCGGCTGGTGGACGAGCGCGGCGAGCCGCTGCGCGCGACGCGCATCCCGCCGCAGCGCAATCTGATCTTCCACTATCCCTACGCCACCACGCCGTGCTTCCTGCTCAACCTCGGCCGCTCGGCCGCGAAAGCGGCCCGCCTGCGCACCGCCGACCGGCGCGATTACGAGTGGCCGGGCGGCGTCGGGCCCGGCCGCTCGGTGGTGGCGTATTCGGCGATCTGCGCCCACCAGCTCACCTACCCGACCCGCGAGATCAGCTTCATCAGCTACCGCAGCGGCAAGAGCGCGCGCAACCCGCACGCCAATGTCATCCACTGCTGCTCCGAGCACAGCCAGTACGATCCCGCCGATGGCGCGCGCGTGGTAGCCGGTCCCGCGCCGCAACCGCTCGCGGCGATCCTGCTGGAGCACGATGCGCGCACCGACGGGCTGTTCGCGGTGGGTACGCTGGGCGGCGAGATGTTCAACCAGTTCTTCAGCAAGTTCGAGTTCCGGCTCGCGCTGGAGAATTCCGGCGCGGCGCGTCGCGCGGTCGCCGACCGCGCGACGGTGGTGCCGCTGGAGAACTATTGCCGCCAGCAGGTCCGGTGCTAGGCTGAATTGATCCCCTGGCTCGAGCCGGACGACCCCTTCCCGGCGGTGGAGCGCGCGCTGCGCGACCCCCCCGGGTTGCTGTGCGCCGGAGCGGACCTGTCGCCCGGGCGCCTGCTCGCCGCCTATCGCCACGGCATCTTCCCGTGGTTCTCCGGGTCCGAGCCGATCCTGTGGTGGTCGCCCGACCCGCGCATGGTGCTCTACTGCGACGAGCTGAAGGTGCCGCGCTCGCTCGCCAAGAACGTGCGCAACAAGGGCTACGAGGTCCGCATCGACTCGGATTTCGCCGGCGTGCTCAAGGGTTGCGCCGCGCCGCGCCGCGACGGCGGCGGCACGTGGCTGGGCAGCGCGATGCGCGCGGCCTACCTGCGGCTGCACCGCGACGGCTGGGCGCATTCCTTCGAGAGCTGGCGCGACGGCGCGCTCGCCGGCGGGCTCTACGGCGTCGCCGTCGGACGCATGTTCTACGGCGAGTCGATGTTCTCGCGTGCCACCGACGCCTCCAAGGTCGCGCTCGTGGCGCTGGTGGAGGAATTGCGCGGCCGCGCCTTTCCGCTCATCGACTGCCAGGTGCGCACGCCGCTGCTGGCGTCGCTGGGCGCGCGCGAGATCGCGCGGCGCGATTTTTTGCGACGGCTGCGCGCATTGGTAAACTATCCCGAACCGCGAGGGAAATGGACCCGTGTCCCGGCTCAATGACCTGCCCCACGCCGTACTGCAGTTCTATGTCACGGCGCCCTACCCGTGCAGCTACCTGCCCGAGCGCATGGCGCGCTCGCA
>SCUH01000132.1 GCA_004298295.1 Betaproteobacteria bacterium
CGGCAAACAGCGGCGTCTGCCAGCCCGGCGCCGCGGCGAGCAGGCTGAAGGCGGCGCCCTTGTTGAACACCAGCACGAGGTTGAAGAACCCCGTCACGGCGAGGACCTCGCCCGGCGCGATCGCCTGCAGCACGATGAGCTTGATCACCCGGTCGGCGGCGACGACCGCCGCCGCGATGACGAACCAGAGCGCGCTACGCATGGGCGCGCGTTTCGCCGGCGCCGTGCAGGTTGGTGCGGCAGCGGCCGCACAGGCCCGCCTCGTCGACGTCCGCGCGGTAATGCCAGCAGCGCTCGCACTTGGGGTGCGCGCTCGGCGTGACCTCGAAGCGCGGCTCCGCAGCCGCATGCACCCGCGCCGCCGATGTGAGCAGCACGAATTTCAGGTCCTCGCCGAGGCTCGCGAGCAGGGCATGATCCGCGCCGTCGGCGTGGAGCTCCGCCTCGACCTGCAGCGACGAGCCCACCTTGCCCGCGGCGCGCAGCTCCTCGATCGCTTTCCTGACCGGGTTGCGCAGCTCGCGCAGGCGCGACCAGCGCTCGATGAGCGCCGCGCCGTCGGCCACCGCCGGCAGCGCGTGCCAGGTCTGGAAGAACACGCTGTCGTCGCCGCGGCGCGTGAACGCCTGCCACAGCTCCTCCGCGGTGAACGACAGGATCGGCGCCATCAGGCGCACCAGGCTCGCCGTGATGTGCCAGAGCGCCGTCTGCGCCGAGCGCCGGGCGCGCGCATCCGCGCCGCAGGTGTAGAGCCGGTCCTTGAGGATGTCGAGATAGAAGCCGCCCAGGTCTTCGGAGCAGAACCCCTGCAGCTTCTGCGCCACCAGGTGGAACGCGTAGCGTGCGTAATCCTCCGTCAGCTCCGCCTGCAGGCGCGCGGTGAGCGCGAGCGCGTAGCGGTCGATCTCGGCCATCTGCGCCACCGGCACCGCGTGTGCGGCGATGTCGAAGTCGGAGGTGTTGGCGAGGAGAAAGCGCAGCGTGTTGCGGATGCGGCGGTAGCTCTCCACCACGCGTTTCAGGATCTCGTTCGAGATCGAGAGTTCGCCGCTGTAGTCGGTCGCCGCCACCCACAGCCGCAGCACTTCCGCCCCGAGCGAGCCGGCGATTTGTTGCGGCGCGATGACGTTGCCCTTCGACTTCGACATCTTCTTGCCTTGGCCGTCGACGACGAAGCCGTGCGTCAGCAGCGCCTTGTACGGCGGCACGCCGTGCATCATGCAGGACACGAGGAGCGAGGAGTGGAACCAGCCGCGGTGCTGGTCCGAGCCCTCGAGGTACAGGTCGGCGGGGAATGCCGTCTGCGCCGCGTGCGAGCCCTGCAGCACCGTGAAATGGGTCGAGCCGGAGTCGAACCAGACATCGAGCGTGTCGCGCACTTTCTCGTAGTGCGCGGCTTGCTCGCCGAGGAGCTCCTGCGCCTCGAGCCGCTGCCAGGCCTCGATGCCGCCTTCTTCGACGCGCCGCGCCACGGCCTCGAGCAGCTCGAGCGTGTCGGGATGCAACTCGCCGGTCTCCTTGTGGATGAAGAACGGCATCGGCACGCCCCACTGCCGCTGGCGCGACAGCGTCCAGTCGGGCCGGTTGGCGATCATGCCGTGCAGGCGCGCCTGGCCCCAGGACGGAAAGAACTGCGTCGCCTCGATGCCGCGCAGGGCGGTCGCGCGCAGGTCCTCCGCCGGCCTTGCGCCCCACAGTCCCGGCACGGCGTCCATGCCCGCGAACCATTGCACCGTGGCGCGCAGGATCACCGGGGTCTTGTGGCGCCAGCAGTGCATGTAGCTGTGCTTGTAGCCATGGGCTGAACCAAAGAGTGCGCCCACGGCCTCGAGCTTCCTGACCACCTCCGCGTTGGCCTTCCAGATATGCATGCCCCCGAAAAAGGGCAGCGACTCGACGTATTTCCCATCGCTCATTACCGGGGTGAGGATCTCGTCGTCCTTCATGCCGTAGCGCCGGCACGAATCGAAGTCCTCAACGCCATAGGCCGGTGCGCTGTGAACGATGCCCGTGGTGCCTTCGTCCAGCGTCACGTAGTCACCCAGATAGACGGGCGCGAGACGCTCGTAGAACGGGTGCCGGAAACGGATCCGCTCGAGTTGCTTGCCCTTGCACGACGCCAGCGTCGTTCCGCTCAAGCCGTAGGTCTCGAGGCAGCTCTGTTGGAGCTCGGCTGCCAGGATCAGCAACCCGCGCTCGGTCGCCACGAGGTTGTACGTGTAGTCCGGGTGCACGTTCAGCGCCTGATTGGCGGGAATCGTCCACGGCGTGGTGGTCCAGATGACGATGCAGCCGCTGGCGGTCGGCAATTTCTCCAAGCCGAATGCAGTGGCCACCTTTTCGGGTTCCGCAAATCCGAAACCCACATTGATCGAAATGTCGGTCTTGTCCTCGTACTCCACCTCGGCCTCGGCGAGCGCCGAGCCGCAGTCGAAGCACCAGTTGACGGGTTTCAGGCCGCGATAGACGTAGCCCTTCTTCAGCAGCATGCCGAGCGCCCGGATCTCGTCGGCCTCGTTGCCAAACGCCATCGTGAGATACGGGTTGTCCCATTCGCCGAGCACGCCGAGGCGCTTGAAGTCCTTCTTCTGGCGCTCGATCTGCTCGGCGGCGTAGGCGCGGCACAGGCGCTGGGTTTCCTCGGGCGCCAGGTGCTTGCCGTGTTTTTTCTCGATCTGCACCTCGATCGGCATGCCGTGGCAGTCCCAGCCCGGCACGTAGGGCGCATCGAACCCGGCCAGCGTCTTCGACTTGACCACCATGTCCTTCAGGATCTTGTTCACCGCGGTGCCGATGTGGATGTCGCCATTGGCGTACGGCGGCCCGTCGTGCAGCACGAAGCGCGGCCGCCCGGCGGCGATCGAGCGCAGGCGCCGGTAGACGCCGCGCGCCTCCCACTCGCCGATCCACTGCGGCTCGCGCCTGGCGAGGTCGCCGCGCATCGGGAACGGCGTGTCCGGAAGGTTGAGCGTGTTGCGGTAATCAGCCATGGTTCCTGAAGTACTCCCTGGTGCGATTCACGTCGCGCGCGATCGCCGCGCGCAGCGCTTCCAGCCCGTCGTATTTCTCCTGCTCGCGCAGCTTCTCGAGAAACGTCACGCGCAGGTGCTTGCCGTAGATCGGCGCGTCGAAGTCGAGCAGGTGCACTTCCAGCAGCGGCAGCGCATTGTCGCGCACCGTGGGCCGGCGTCCGACGCTGGCGGCGCCGCGCAGCCGCGCCTGCGTTTCCTCGAGCTCGGCCTCGACCACGAACACCCCCGCGAGCGGCGCTCGCCGGCGCAGCACGATGTTGGCGGTCGGAAAGCCGAGCGCGCGGCCGAGCCGCTCGCCGTGCGCGACGCGGCCGCTCAGGGTGAATCGACGCCCCAGCAGCCGCGCCGCGCGCGCCAGCTCGCCCGCCGCGAGCGCCGCGCGCACGGCGGAACTCGACACGCGCACGGCATCGAGCGCCACGTCGGGCATGGCCTCGAGCGCAAAGCCGCGCTCGCGCGCCATGCGTTCCAGCAGCGCGAAGTCGCCGGCGCGCCGCGTGCCGAAGCGAAAGTCGCGCCCGACGAGCAGCCACGCCGCGCCCAGGCCCTGCAGCAGCACCTCGTCGACAAAGCGCTCGGCGGCCACGGCGGCCAGTCGGGCGTCGAAGCGCGCGACGTGAACCCTGTCGATGCCGGCCGCGGCGAACAATTCGAGCTTGTCGCGCAACCGCGTGAGGCGCGCCGGTGCCGTCGCCGGCGAAAAGAATTCGCGCGCGTGCGGCTCGAACGTCAGCACGCACGAGGCCAGACCGAGCCCCCGCGCCTGCGCGATCACCCGCTCGAGCATGGCGCGATGCCCGAGATGCACGCCGTCGAAATTACCGACCGTCAGCGCGTGCCGCCCCGTCCCGGGCAGGCGTGTGCCGTGCGTAACAACCATCCGCGATCCCGGCAAAAGGGTGGATTCTAAGGGAGAGCCGGAACTTCAGTTGAGCCGCGCGCACAAGGACGTCAGCTCGATCACCCGGGCGCGGATGTCCGGCGTATCGATCGCCTCCGGCTCGCGCGCGACGTAATCCGAGAGGTCCTTCAGCGCGGCGCGATAGCATTCCAGCCGGTGGTAGACCAGACCCCGGTCGCGCAGGTCCGCTGTAGCATCGGGTACCACGACGAGCATGCGGTTCAGCACCTCCAGCAGGCGGCCCGGCTGGTCGGTCTCGCGGTAGATCGACTTCAGGTTGCGCAGCAGCCGCGCCAGGATCTGGCGGTTGCTCGCCGGCTCCAGGAACTGCTCGAGCGGCAGCTCCGACACCGGCAGCGGGCCCGTGGCGCCCGCCGGAACGACGCGCTGCAGGCGCTCGCGCAGATCGCGCTCCGACTGCGGCTCGCCGCCCGCGAAAGGATCAAGCACCAGCATGCCGCCCCGCACCTTCATGCGCACCAGGAAATGCCCCGGGAAGGATACGCCCTCGAGCGGCAGGCCGATGCGGCGTCCGAGCTCCATGTAGAGCACCGACAGCGTGAGCGGAACGCCGGTGCGCCGGTCCATCACCTCGTTGAGGTAGGAGTTGCGCGGATCGTAGTAGTCCTCGGCATTGCCGCTGTAGCCCAGCTCGTCGAACAGGAACTGGTTGAGCGCAATCACCTTCTCCGCGGCGCCGGCCGATCGCGACAGGCACGCGCGCAGGCGCAGCGCAAGCCGTTCCAGCTCGGTCATGTACTGCTCGATATCGAGCCCGGGATAAGCGTCCTCGGCGATCAGCAGGCAGGCGCGTGCCAGGTCGATGCGCACGTCGATACGGTCGATCAGGCGGGCAAAGGGCGAGAGCTGTGCCATCACTCCACCCCGCGGCGCGCGAATTGCTGCAGTCGAAAGCCGAAGGCGTACAGCACGCTGCCGTAGGCCGCCACTCCGAGCAGCACGAGACCGCCCAGCGCCGGCACTTTCGCCGGCCACTCGGCGTGCAGCCACCACGCGGGCGAGCCCATGGCGAAGTGCAGCGCAGCGCCCATGACGCTCACCGCCAGCAGCAGCCTGAGCGCGAACCGGCCCCAGCCGCGCTGCGGCGTGAAAATGCCGTGCGCGCGCAGATAGCGATACAGCAGCGCCGCGTTGAGGCAGGCGCCGAGCCCGATCGCCAGCGCGAGCCCCGCGTGCCGCAGCGGGCCGATGAAGGCCAGGTTCATGAGCTGGGTCGCGACCAGGGTCAGAATGCCGATTTTCACCGGCGTGACGACGTTCTGGCGCGCATAGAACCCGGGCGCGAGGATCTTCACCAGGATCATGCCGACCAGCCCCAGGCTGTAGGCCATGAGCGCCTGGCGCGTCATCCAGGCGTCCTCCGCCGTGAAGCGGCCGTAATGAAACAGCGTCGCGATCAGGGGCATGGCCAGCACGGCGAGCGCCACGGCGGCGGGCAGCGCGAGCAGCAGCGTGACGCGCAATCCCCAGTCGAGCAGGCGGCCGTATTCCTCCGCTGCGCCGTCGGCGTGGTACTTGGACAGGCTCGGCAGCAGGATGGTGCCCACGGCGACCCCCAGCACGCCCGCCGGGAACTCCATCAGGCGGTCCGCGTAATACAGCCAGGAGACGCTGCCGGAGACGAGAAACGACGCAAAGATCGTGTTGATCAGGAGCGAAATCTGGCTGATCGAGACGCCGAACAGCGCCGGCGCCATCAGCTTCAGCACGCGCGCGAGGCCCGGGTGCTTCAGGTTCAGGCGCCAGCGCGGCAGCATGCCGATGCGCGCCAGGAACGGCAGCTGGAACCCGAGCTGCAGGAGTCCGCCGGCGAACACGGCCCAGGCGAGGGCGACCACCGGCGGATCGAAATACGGCGCCGCGAAGGCCGCCGCGACGATGAAGGAGACGTTGAGCAGCACCGGGGTGAAGGCCGGCACGGCGAAGCGGTTCCAGGTGTTCAGGATGCCGGCAGCGAGCGCCACGAGCGAAATGAAGAACACGTAGGGAAACGTGATCCGCAACAGCGTCACCGTGAGGTCGAACTTGCCGCCGTCGGCGGCAAAACCCGGCGCCGACAGGTAGACGATGATCGGCGCCAGCGCGACGCCCAGGGCGGCGGTGACGGCGAGCGCGATGCCGAGCGCGCTCGAGACGGCATCGACCAGGGCGCGCGCCTCTTCCGGCGTATGGCGGTTCTTGTGCTCGGCCAGGATCGGCACGAAGGCCTGCGAAAACGCGCCCTCGCCGAACAGGCGCCGCAGCAGGTTCGGGATGCGGAAGGCGACAAAGAAGGCGTCCGTCGCCGGGCCCGCGCCGAACGCGCGCGCGATGAAGAAGTCGCGCACGTACCCGAGCACGCGCGAGGCGAGCGTCATGCTGCTCACCGTGGCCAGGGCCCGGAGCAGGTTCACGCGGCCCTCCCGCAGCGCGGGTTCATGCTAGAATTCGATCCCTTTTTCGCAACCGGATCAAGGTCATGGCCAACATCAAGTCGGCGCGCAAGCGCGCTCGCCAGGCGCTCAAGCGCAACAGCCGCAACTTCAGCCTGCGCACGGCGGCGCGCACCGCCATCAAGAACGTGAGAAAAGCGATCGCCGCAGGCGACCAGTCGGCCGCCGCCGCGGTGCTCGACAAATCGCGCAGCGTGATCGACAGCGTCGCGGCGAAAGGCGTCCTGCACCGCAACGCCGCGGCGCGCCACAAGAGCCGCCTGGCGCACGCCATCAAGGCGATGGCCTAGGCGTCTCACGAAAGTCCCCGGGGCGCGCTGCAGCGCGCGCCCGCACCGCAAGCTTCGCACCGCCACTTGTCCTCGCGCGACGTCCGTCGTCCCCATGGTGCGGCGATTATAGGTTGGGCATCCGGCGCCGGAATGGCGTTGGCATGATTGCGGGCGCGATCCCGGGGTAGGCCGCGCATGCGACGCCATACGCCGCGCCGCGCGCCGCTGGTCGCGCCGCACCCCGTCAGCCGCATCCTCGTCATCAACGACGAGCCGCTGGTGCTGCGCGAGATCGTCAAGGGACTCAACGCCGCGGCGCGCTCGCTCGACAATCCCAACGGCATCGGCTTTGCGGGCGTCACCACCGCGAAGGACGCGCTCGCCGCGATCGAGTCCGACGGCGACATCCAGTGCGTGCTGGTCGACGACAAGCTGTATTCGCTGCCCGCGCGCAGCCGGCGCAACGGCGCGCACGGCGAGGGCCGCCGCAGCCCGCGGCTGCAGATGTCGGCGCTGGAGCTGGTGCAGCGCATCACGCGCTTTCGGCCCGAACT
>SCUH01000133.1 GCA_004298295.1 Betaproteobacteria bacterium
CGACGTGGTCGATCTGGCGAAGAAGTTCGAAGACTACGGCGTCGAGGCGATCATCTACACCGACATCGGGCGCGACGGCATGATGGGCGGGGTCAACGTCGAGGCGACGCTGCGGCTGGCGCAGGCGCTCAAGGTCCCCCTGATCGCGAGCGGTGGGCTGAACAGCCTCGAGGACGTGCACAAAGTGTGCGCGACGCTCGAGCCGGAGGGCGTGGTGGGCGCGATCGCAGGGCGCGCGCTGTACGAAGGCAGGCTCGATTTCAGGCAGGCCCAGGCTGCGGCCGACAAGGCGACCGGCAAGACGCCCGGCGAGGCGTGACGATGGGCCTTGCCAAACGCGTCATCCCCTGCCTGGACGTCACTGCCGGCCGGGTGGTGAAGGGCGTCAATTTCGTCGACCTGCGGGACGCGGGCGACCCGGTCGAGGTCGCTGCGCGCTATGACCGCGAAGGCGCCGACGAACTCGCGTTCCTCGACATCACCGCCAGCTCGGACCAACGCGACATCATCCTGCACGTCATCGAACAGGTCGCCGAGCGCGTCTTCATCCCGCTGACGGTCGGCGGCGGCGTGCGGCGCGTGGAGGACGTGCGGCGCCTGCTCAACGCCGGTGCCGACAAGGTATCGATCAACACCGCGGCGGTGCAGAATCCCGCGCTGGTGAGCGAGGCCGCCGCTCGGGTCGGCAACCAGTGCATCGTGGTCGCGATCGACTGCAAGCGCCGGCGCGACGGCGAAGGCTGGGAGGTGTACACGCACGGCGGGCGCAATCCGGCGGGGCTGGACGCGGTCGAATGGGCGCGGCGCATGGCGGTCTCGGGCGCCGGCGAGATCCTGCTGACCAGCATGGACCGGGACGGCACGCGCGACGGCTTCGACCTGGCACTGACGCGCGCGGTCTCGGATGCGGTCGGCGTCCCCGTCATCGCCTCGGGCGGCGTCGGCACGCGCGATCACCTGGCCGAAGGTGTGCTCGCGGGCGGTGCCGACGCGGTGCTGGCGGCGAGCGTGTTCCATTTCGGCGATTTCACCGTGCGGCAGGCGAAGGAGCACATGCGCGCGCGCGGCATCGAGGTCCGTTTATGAGCGAATGGCTGGAGGCGGTGCAGTGGAACGGGGAAGGCCTTGCGCCCGTGGTGACGCAGGACGCGGCGAGCGGTCGCGTCCTGACGCTCGCCTGGATGAACCGGACGGCGCTCGCGGAGACGGTGCGCCGCGGCGAGGCGGTGTATTGGTCGCGCGCGCGCCAGCGCCTGTGGCACAAGGGCGAAGAGTCCGGCCACGTGCAGCGCATCGTTGAACTGCGCCTGGATTGCGACGGCGATGCCATCCTGCTGCGCGTCGAGCCGGCCGGCGGCATCGCCTGCCATACCGGGCGCGAAAGCTGTTTTTTCCAGAAGCTCGACCACGGAGCGTGGGTGACGGCGGACCCGGTGATCAAGGATCCGGCGCTCATCTACGGCAGGACCCCATGAAGACGGGTCTGTACGCAACGCTGGAGCGCATCGCCGCCGTGATCGAGGCGCGTCGCGGCGGGGACGCCGAAGCGTCGTACGTGGCGCGGCTGTTCGCCTCGGGCGACGACGCAATCCTGAAGAAGATCGGCGAGGAAGCGACCGAGGTGATCCTCGCCGCCAAGTCGGGCGATCGCCTGCACCTGGTGCGCGAAATGGCGGACCTGTGGTTCCACTGCATGATCATGCTCGCGCAGCAGGGCCTGGGGCCGCAGGACGTGCTGGCGGAACTGCGCCGGCGCGAGGGCATCTCCGGCATCGACGAAAAGGCGGCGCGCAAGCGCAAGCGCAGGGAGCGCGAAGCATGAGCGGCACCGGCGGCGCCGCGGCGTGCGTGTTCTGCAGGATCGCGCGCGGCGAGATTGCCGCGCGCAAGGTCTACGAGGACGAAGACGTCTTCGCCTTCCATGACATCCGGCCGCAGGCGCCGGTGCACCTGCTGGTGATCCCCAAGCAGCACCTGCCGTCGCTGTACGAAGCCGGCGTGGAACAGCAGCGCACACTCGGCAAGATGCTGGCGCTGGCGGGGGAATTGGCGCGCCGGGAGGGCGCGACGGACGGCTTTCGCGTCATCGTCAACACCGGGCGTGTAGGGCATCAGGAGGTGTATCATTTGCACCTGCATATCCTCGGGGGCCCGGAGCCGCTCGGCCCGATGCTCCTGCGCAGGAAATAGCGCCTAACAGGAGGTCTTTATGGGCTCGTTCAGCGTCTGGCACTGGCTGATCGTCCTTTTGATCGTGATGCTGATTTTCGGCACCAAGAAGCTGCGCAACATGGGCGCCGATCTGGGCGGCGCGGTGCGCGGGTTCAAGGAAGGCATGCGCGAGGGCGGCGACAAGCCGGCGGAAGCGGGCCCGGCGCCGCAGGTCTCGGGCAAGATCGTCGAGGGCGAAGTCAAGTCCAAGACCGAGACCCGGGCCTGACGACTCCACGTCGCCGCCGACACGGGGCGCCTGCGGGCGCCCTTTTGTTCTCCCAGTCCCATGTTTGACATCGGCTTTACCGAACTGCTGCTGATCGGGGTGGTGGCGCTGATCGTGATCGGCCCCGAGCGGCTGCCGCGCGTGGCGCGCACGCTCGGCCACCTCGCGGGGCGCATGCAACGCTACGTCGCCGACGTCAAGGCCGACATCAGCCGCGAGATGGAGCTCGATGAGCTGCGCAAGATGCGCGACTCGGTGCAGCAGGCGGCGAGCAGCATCGAGAGCTCGGTGCAGTCGGAGCTTTCGAGGACGGAGTCCGAGTTGAATTCAGCGGCGGCGAGCTTGGCGGAAAGCGGGGCTTCGGCGGCCCCGGCGGAAGCGGTTGCCGACACGGCAGCGAGCGTCCAGGTTTCGCCGGCGCAGGATGCCGCGCCGGCGAGCGGGGAAAAAGGGCGCGCGTGAGCAGCACCCAGGATACGTTCGTCTCGCATCTCGTCGAGCTGCGCCAGCGCCTGATGCGCGCTCTGGGCGCGGTGCTGGTGATCTTCGTCGGCCTGTTCATCTGGCCCGGCACCGGCGCGGTGTATGACCTGCTCGCGCTGCCGCTGATGGCGGCGCTGCCCCAGGGCACGCGCATGATCGCCACCGGCGTCATCACGCCGTTCATGGTGCCGATGAAGGTGGGGGCGCTCGCCGCCTTCATGATCGCGCTGCCCTACGTGCTGCACCAGGCCTGGGCGTTCGTGGCACCGGGCCTGTACGAGCACGAAAAACGCCTCGCGCTGCCGATCGTGGTCGCGAGCACGCTGCTGTTCTATCTCGGCGTCGCGTTCTGCTACTTCTTCGTCTTCGGCAAGGTGTTCGCCTTCATCAACGACTTCGCGCCGAAGTCGATCACGCCAGCGCCCGACATCGAGGCCTACTTCGGTTTCGTGATCACGATGTTCCTCGCCTTCGGCGTCACTTTCGAGATCCCGGTGGTGGTCGTGTTGCTGGTGCGTTTCGGCGTGGTCGGCGTGCACAAGCTCAGGGACGCGCGCCCGTACGTGGTGGTCGGTGCCTTCGTCGTCGCCGCGGTGGTGACGCCGCCCGACGTGCTGTCGCAGCTGATGCTCGCGATACCGATGTGCCTGCTCTACGAGGCGGGCCTGCTGATGGCGCGATTCGTCGGCGCGCGGCCGGCCGGCGAGTCCGACTACAAGCCGCCGAGCGACGCGGAGATGGACCGCGAGCTCGACCGCGCCGATCGCTAGGCCTCAGCGGCCGTTAAGGAAGCGTTCGATCAGGTTGAGCTGATCGGGCACGTTGAGCGCCGGGGCATGTCCGCAACCGGCGATCGTCACTACCACCGCGCGCGGCCCGCGCTGGCGCATTTCCTCGGCAACTTCCGGCAGCAGCAGATCGGAAGATTCGCCGCGCAGGCAGAGCGTCGGCACGTCGATCGCGTCCCAGGCCTCCCACTGGTCGTAGTCGCGCGGATGGTGCTCGAACTGCACCACCATCTTCGGATCGTAGTGCGGCGTGGCCTTTCCTTCCGCGGTGCGGCGCGCCGAGGTTTCGGCGAGCCGCCGCCACTGCCCGTCCGAGAGCCAGCCGAACGGCTGGTAGACGGTGCGGAAGTACTGCTCCAGCTCCGACATGCGCTCGAATTGCGGCGGGTTGCCGGCGTAGGCGCGAATGCGCGCCACCGCGGCCTCGCCGAGCTTCGGTCCGATGTCGTTCAGCACCAGCCGCCGGATGCGGCCGCGCAGCGTGCCTGCGGCGAGGTGAATGCCGAGCGCGCCACCCATTGAAGTGCCGATCCAGTGCGCTTCGCGCACGCCGAGCTGGTCCATGAGCGCCGCCGCCTGCCGACCGTAGAACGCGAGGCAGTACTCCTGCTCGGGCAGCGGGCTCCACTGCGACAGGCCGCGGCCGAGGGTGTCGGGACAGAGCACGCGGTAGCGCGCGCTCAGCTGCGTCGCGAGTTCGTCCATGTCGCGGCCGGTGCGCGCCAGCCCATGCCAGGCGATCACGGTTTCGGAGTGGCCCGCGCCCCACTCCGTGTAGTGCAGCTCGCGGCCTTCGCAGGTCAGGTAGTTCGAGGTGAAGCTCATTTCGCGCGCAGCTTGCCGACGATGCCGGTGGGAAAGTAATAGACGCAAACGATGAACAGCACGCCCAGCCACAGCAGCCACCGGTCCGGGTGGAGCAGGCCCGGCAGCAGCGGCACGCCCTTCGCCGCGGCGCTCGCGAGGGCCATGAGATCCTGCAGATAGTTCTGCGCGACGACGAAGATCGTCGCGCCGACCGCGGCGCCGTACATCGTGCCCATGCCGCCGATCACCACCATCAGGAGGATGTCGATCATGATGTTGAACGAAAGCGTCGTGTCCGGTCCGGTGTAGCGCAGCCAGATGGCGTAAAGCACGCCGGCGAGCGTCGCGCCCAGCGCGCCGATGCAGTTGGCCGCGGTGCGGTAGGTGACCGTGCGGTAGCCGAGCGCCTCGGAGCGGAACTCGTTCTCGCGGATCGAGAGCAGCACGCGGCCGAAGGGCGAGTTCACCACCCGCAGCAGGGCGAGGAAGCAGGCGAGCGCGGCTAAGACCACCAGATAGTAGCTCGCCAGCCGGCCGTTCAACTCGACGCCGAGGAGCGGCATCTCGACGAGCTTGGTGCCGGGCAAGAGCAGATCCGGCAGCTTGTAGGTGATCCCGTCCTCGCCGCCCGTGAACCCGGAGAGCTGCGAGGCGAGGATCTGGAAGAACGAGGCGACGGCGAGCGTGATCATGGCGAAAAAGATCGCCCGTACGCGGAGACTGAGCAGGCCGATCGCGAGCGCGAGCGCCGCCGAGAGCGAAAGCGCCAGCGCGATGCCGAGCGCGAGGCTGACCCAGCCCGCGCCGAGCTTTGCCATGGCGATGCCGACGCCGTAGCCGCCGATGCCGAAGAACATGGTGTGCGCGAACGAAACGATCCCGGTATAGCCGAGCAGCAGGTCGTAGCTCGCCACCAGCAGCACGAACACCGCGACTTTGGCCGCCACGTTGAGCGAGCGCGTGCCGGGAAAGACGAACGGCGCAAGCACGAGCCCTGCCAGGATCGCAAGCAGCACCACGGCCAGGACGCGGCTGCGCGGGAGGTCACCGGAAAGGAGCGTCGTGAGCACGGCTCAGGCCCTGCCGACCGGGAACAGCCCTCTCGGGCGCCAGAGCAGCACCAGCACCATCAGCAGGATGTTGGAGCCGAGCGCGAGCTTGGGCGCGAGATACCCCGTGTAATTGGCCATCAGCCCGACCAGCAGCGCGCCGACGAAACAGCCGCCGACCGATCCCAGGCCACCGATGATGAGGACGATGAACAGGACCACCATCATCTGCATGCCGATCTGCGCGTTGACCGATTCCTGATACAGCGCCCACATCACGCCGCCGAGACCCGCGAGCGCGCTGCCGGCAATGAACACGCCGACGAAAAGGCTGCGGATGCGGTAGCCGAGCGACTCGACCATTTCCCGGTTCTCGACGCCGGCACGGATCAGCAGACCCAGGCGCGTGCGGTTCAGGATCAGCCACATCGCGGCGAACACGGCGAGCCCGACCAGCACCGCGAGCACCCGATAGCGCTCGATCGCCGCATCGCCCACGATGAACGATCCGGTGATGGTCGCCGGGCGCGGCAAGGGGATGATGTCCGGTCCCCAGACGACGTGGATCAGCTGCTCGACGACGATCAGGCCACCCATCGTCACCAGAATCTGCTTCAGGTGATCGCCGTACACGGGGCGGATCACGACGCGCTCGAAGAACCAGCCCAGGAACCCGGCGAGCGCCATCGCGGCGAGCACGGCTGGCACGATCGCCGAAAGATTCGCCGCGAGGCTGTCGGCCTGCATCGACGGCTTCATCGCGAGCAGCACCGAAGTTCCCGCGTAGGCGCCGACCGAGATGAACACGCCATGCGCGAAGTTCATGATGTCCATCAGGCCGAAGACCAGTGTCAGCCCGGCGGCCATCATGAAGATCATCATGCCCATGGCGAGGCCCGCCACGGTCAGGGTCACCCACGTCGGCAGGCTCGGAATGAAAGGCAGCGCGGCAAGCGCAATCGCCGGAATCAGGGCGAGCGGCAGCCAGTCGAGCCGCTGCGCGGGCAGCGCGCTGCCGTGGCTCATTGGTGGGCCTGCAGCGACAGGCCGAGCAGCTTCTGCTGCAGCGAATCGTCGGCAGCGAGATCGGCCATGCGCCCGGCGTGCACGATCCGGCCGCAATCCATCACCGCCACCGTGTCGCCGACCGAGCGCGCGAAGTGGAAGTTCTGCTCCACCACCAGCAGGCTGGTCTCGGTGCGTTTCAGCTCCCTGAACGCCTCGATCATGTTGGCGATGATCGACGGCGCGAGCCCTTTGGTCGGTTCATCGACCAGCAGGAGCCGCCTCGGTTCGACGATCGCGCGTGCGATCGCCAGCATCTGTTTCTGGCCGCCGGAGAGGTTGCCGGCGTGCGCGTGCCAGAATTTCTGCATCGCGGGGAAGAGCCGGAAGATCCACTCCAGGCGCCGGTCCTCCGGCGGGCCGCTGCGCGCCGCGAGCAGCAGGTTTTCGCGCACCGTGAGCCCCGCGAAGATGCCCATGTTCTCGGGCACGTAGGCGATTCCGAGGCGCGCGCGCTCGGGTGTCGTGCGGCGCGTGATCTCTGCACCGTCGTAGCGGATCGCGCCGGCCGAGGCCTGCCACAGGCCCATGACGGTGCGCAAGGTCGTGGTCTTGCCGGCGCCGTTGCGGCCGAGGAGCATCGTCAGCCCCGCGCGCGGCACCTCGAAATCGACCCCTTGGAGGATGTGGTACTGGCCGATGTGCGTATTGACCCCCGCGAGCGCAAGCAGCGCCTCAGCCATGCGCGGCCTCCTGCGCGATGCCGAGATAGGCTTCCTGCACGATCGGCGAGGCGATCACCGCCTCGGGCTCGCCATCGGCGACCAGTTCGCCCTGGTGCAGCACGATGATGCGGTCGGCCAGCGAGCGCACGACGTCCATCTTGTGCTCGACCAGCAGGATCGTCTTGTCGCCCAGCGCCTTGACGTGGTGGATCAGATCGAGCACCACCGGGACTTCATCCACGCTCATGCCCGCGGTCGGCTCGTCGAACATGAACACCTCGGGTTCGAGCGCGAGCAGGATCGCCACCTCGAGCTTGCGCTGGTCGCCGTGCGGCAGCATCGAGGCCACCGTGTCGCGCTTCTCGGCGAGCGCGACACGGTGCAGGCAGTGCTCGGCTTTCTCGAGAAGCTCGACGTGGCTGTGCCACATCGAGAACAGGTCCCTGCCGATCCCGGCACGCGCCTGCACGGCCAGCCGCACGTTTTCGAGGACGCTGAGGCGGGGGAAAAGATTGGTGAGCTGGAACGCGCGGCCGATGCCGCGCCGGGTGCGCTGCGGCGCGCTGAGCCCGCTGATGTCTTCGCCGAAGAGCGAAACGCGCCCGCCGCTCGCCCTGAGCTGGCCGGAGATCAGGTTGAAGTAGGTGGTCTTGCCGGCGCCGTTCGGCCCCACGATCGCGGTCAGCGTGCCGGGACGGAAGGCGCAGGAGACGTCGTTCACGGCCACGTGGCCGCCGAAACGGACCGTCAGGCCGTGCGTTTCCAGGACCGGGTGTTCCACCGCGGCCACGACGCTGGTTTCCGCAGGGCCCGGTTAACGCTTGACGCGGATCGGGACCTTCATTTCCTCGGGCTTGATCTCGCGGACCAGCTCCGGGATCGCCCAGGCGACGTTCGGGTCGACCTTGATCTTGAAGTGGAACATCGACTGCATCGCCTGGTGGTCCTCCTTGCGGAAGGTCATGCGGCCCTTGGGCGTCTCGAAGACCAGTCCTTCCATGGCGGCGATCAGCTTCTCGGTATCGGTCGAGCCGGCTTTGCGGATCGCTTCCACGATCGCGATGCCGGCCGACATGCCGCCGGCGGTGAAGAAATCGGGCGGCGATTTGAAGCGCGCCTGATGCTCCTTCACCAGCCACTGGTTGACGGCATTCTTCGGGTGCTCGTAGTAGTAGTAGGTGGCGCCTTCCATGCCGGGCAGCGCCTTGTAGCTGGCGAGCGCGGGCAGGATGTTGCCGCCTGTGGCGATCTCGATGCCGAAGCGCCCCGGGTTCAGTTCGGCGAGCTTGAACGGATTGCCGCCGCCGCCCGCCCAGATGATGAAGATCACCTTGCGCCCCTTGCGGTCCTTCAACGCGTTGAACAGGCGCTCGCCCGGCGCGGTGAAGTCGCTGGTCGCGACGGGAGCGTATTCCTCGTGCACGATTTCGGCGCCAGTGCCGGCGAGCGCCTCCTTGAACGCCTTGACGCCGTCGCGGCCGAACGCATAGTCCTGTGCGAGCGTAGCGATCACGGTGTCCTTCTTGCCGAGGGCGACCGCGTTGGAAATGGCGTCCTGTGATGAGCTGCGGCCGGTGCGGAAGATGTAGCGGTTCCACTTCTCGCCGGTGATGGCGTCGGCGACCGCGGGCTCGACCAGCAGAATCTTCTTGTACTCCTCGGCCACCGGCAGCATGGCGAGCGCGACACCCGAGCCGGTCGGGCCGATGGCAAGGTCGACCTTGTCGTCGCCATAGGCTGCGGCGAGCTGGGCCTTGCCGACGTCAGGCTTGAACTGGCTGTCCTTTTCGATGACGACGATCTTGCGGCCGAGCAGCTCCATCTTGCCGCCGGTGGCATATTCGAGTCCCATCATCAGGCCGGCCTGGGTCTGCTTGGCATAGGCCTCCAGCACGCCGGTCTTGTCATACACGTGCGCGATCCTGATCTCCTTCGCCTGACCGAAAGCGAGGCCGGTGGCGGCGGCAAGGACGGTGGCGCCGATCCATTTTCTTGCGAGTTTCATATTCCCTCCGAGGTTGATTCGTGGTAGGGCAATGCAATAAGCAAGCCACCAAGAATAACTCAATGATTTTATTCAACTCAGATCGTCTGTAAGCGTTCACTATCACTGTTGAGTTCGACATAATCAGACACAAACAGAAAATCATGTGTCCGACATATGGACATAGTGTATGAATGTCAGACGGCTATTTCTGACCAGCGAGCTTCTCATACAGCGTGGCGCGCGAAATCCCGAGCATTTTCGCGGCGGACATCTTGTTGCCGCCGGTTGCGGCAAGCGCCGATGCGATCGAGCTACGCTCCAGTTCGGCAATCAGTTGCGGTAGCGGCCGCAGCGCGTGCGTTGCCGTAGCGGGCTGGTCTGCGCTCTGCGCTGGCAGAATGGCCGCAAAGTCCGCGGCCTCCAGCCGCGGGTTGTCGGTCAGCATCGCCGCCTGTTCGAGGACATTGCGCAGTTCCCGCACGTTGCCGGGCCATCGATGCCTGGCGAGCCCGGCGATCGCCGAGGGTGTCAATTCCCGCTGCGGCATGCCGGTTCGCAGGGCGATCGACTCCAGCAGGCTTTCCGCGAGCGGCTCGAGATCGGTGAGCCGCTCGCGAAGCGCCGGCAGCCGGATCGGCAGCACATTGAGCCGGTAGTAGAGGTCCTCGCGAAAGCGCCCTTCGGCGACGAGTGCGTGCAGGTCGCGGCTGGTCGCGGCGATGACGCGTGCATCCACCTTCAACACGCGGTTTGAGCCGAGCGGCTCGATTTCCTGCTCCTGCAGCGCGCGCAGCAGCTTCGCCTGCAACGCGAACGGCATCTCGCCGACTTCGTCGAGGAACAGCGTGCCGCCATCGGCCAGCTTGATCTTGCCCTCGCGCCCCTTGCGGTCGGCCCCGGTGTAGGCGCCCGGCGCGACGCCGAAGAACTCGGCTTCGAGCAGGGTTTCCGGCACCGCGGCAAGGTTGACGCCGACAAAGGGACGCTCGGCGCGCGCCGAGCCCGCGTGAATCGCGTGCGCCAGCAGTTCCTTGCCCGACCCGGTTTCCCCCAGCAGCAGCACCGTGGCGTCGGCCCGTGCGGCGCGCCGCGCCTGGCGCTTGACTTCGAGCGCCGCAGGGCTCGCACCGATGAAGCTGGCGAAGGTGTACTTGGGGCGGCGTTGCGCGGCGAGCTCGCGCCGCGCCTCGTCGAGGTCGCGCTGCAGCCGGGCGAACTTGGCGATCAGCGGCTGCAGCGTCGTCTCGGGGTGATCGAACAGCACCATGCCGAGTGCGCCGATCACCTGCCCGGTGGCATCACGCAGCGGGATGCGCGACACCACGAACGTTCCCGCCTTGTTGGTCAGCAGGTCGACGAAGATCGGCTTGCCGGTGTCGATGACGTGGCGCATGAGCGTGTTCGGCACCACTTCCTCCACCGCCCGGCCGACGAAATCCTCCGCCCGCTCGAAACCGAGCGCGGGGAGGAACTGCTTGTAGGCATCGTTGATCCAGACCACGCGTCCGCCGCGATCGACCAGCATCATGCCCTGGGCCATGCTGGAGAACAGGTCGAACATCGAGCGCGCCGCGAGCTTGACGATGCTCTCGGCATCGTGCGGCAGGGCGCTGGAGTCAGAATGAGATTTCGCGGGCATCCGGCGGACCGTGGCTTGCGGTCGCCGAAATCTTACTCTGACCCCGATTATTCCGGGCGCGGCTGCGGTTTCGGGCGCCGCCCGACGGTGACCGCGAGCTCGAGGTCCTGGCCCTGGCGGCGCAGCTTGAGTTTTGCGCTCGAACCCGGCGCGAGCCCGGCCATGAGGTTGAGCACGCCCTGCGGATCGGCGACCGGCGTGCCCTCGATCGCGAGCAGCACATCGCCTGGCTTCACGCCCGCCTTGTCCGCCGGGCCGTTGCGCAGCACGCCGCCGATGATCGCGCCCTCGGTGCCGCCGAGCTTGAACGATTCGGCGAGCGCCGCGCTGATTTCCTGCAGCTCCACGCCGATCCAGCCGCGCGTCACGCTGCCGGTGCGCACGATCTGGTCGAGCACCATCTTGGCGGTCGAAACCGGGATCGCGAAGCCGATGCCCATCGAGCCGCCGGAGCGCGAGAAGATCGCGGTGTTGATGCCGACCAGATTGCCGCGCGCGTCCACCAGCGCGCCGCCGGAATTGCCGGGATTGATCGCGGCGTCGGTCTGGATGAAGTTCTCGAAGGTGTTGATGCCGAGGCCCGAGCGCCCGAGCGCCGAGACGATCCCGGAAGTCACGGTCTGGCCGACGCCGAACGGATTGCCGATCGCCAGCACGACGTCGCCGACGCGCAGTGCCTCCGAGGCGCCGAAAGTCACCGCCGGAAGCCCCTCGCCGCTCACGCGCAGCACCGCGAGGTCGGTATCGGGGTCCGTGCCGACGATCTTCGCCTGCAGCTTCTTGCCATCGGCGAGCGCAACCTCGATCTCGTCGGCGCCCTCCACCACGTGGTGGTTGGTGAGGACGTAGCCGGAGCTGCTCGCGATCACGCCGGAGCCGAGACTGGTGGCGCGCTGCGTGTCGTTTTCGAAGCGGTCGCCGAAGAAGCGCCGGAACAGCGGGTCGTTGAGCAGCGGGTGGCGCGGCGTGCGCACTTCCTTGGAGGTAAAGATGTTGACCACCGCCGGCATCGCGCTGCGCACCGCGTCGTGATAGGAATCGGGCCGCGCGCCGGTGCTCGCCGGCGCAGCCTGCTGGACGACGGTGAGCGCCGACGAACCGGCAGGCGCGCCGCTGCCCACTTTCGCCGGCAGCCATTCCGGCCGGAACGTGGAGACGACGAACAGGGCGGCGACGCAGATCGTCACCGCTTGGGAAAACACCAGCCACAGGCGCCGCATAAGGGCGCCGAATCTACCACAAGCGACGCCGCCGAAGATCGCGGAAGCCCTGAAATCGGCTGTGAGATCAAAAACTTAGGGATGAAAACGTGGACATGGCCGAGGCCAGTCGGTAAAATGCGCCGCTTTTGCAGCAATCCATCCCGTCTTTTCCGGACCCCTTCATGAGCGATAGCGAGAAGATCGACAACACGCGGCGCAATCTGATCGTCGCCACCTCGGTGGTGGGCGGCGTCGCCGGCGCCGGCGCGGCCATTCCTTTCGTCACCAGCTGGTGGCCCTCGGAACGCGCCAAGGCCGCGGGCGCGCCGGTCGAAGTCGACATCTCGAAGCTCGAGCCGGGCGAGATGAAAGTGGTCGAGTGGCGCGGCAAGCCGGTGTGGGTGGTGCGGCGGACGAAGGAAATGCTCGATTCGCTGCGGGCGGTCGCCGCGCGCTTGACCGATCCGGATTCGAAATCCTCGGAGCAGCCGGAGTATGCGCAGAACGAGGCCCGCGCGCGCAAACCCGAGTTCATGGTGATGGAAGGCGTGTGCACGCACCTGGGTTGTTCGCCCCAGCAAAAGGGCACCGAGGCCAAGGCCGAGATGGGCGGTGACTGGACGGGCGGCTTCTATTGCCCCTGCCATGGCTCCAAGTTCGATTACGCGGGCCGCGTGTTCAAGGGCGCGCCAGCGCCGCTCAACCTGCCGGTGCCGCCGCACACCTACCTTTCCGAGACCACGATCCTCATCGGCGAAGACCGCAAGGGAGCCTGAGCGATGAGTGGCCGGCTGATGGCAGTGTGGGACTGGATCGATGCGCGCATGCCGTCGCTCGCGGAGGAATACCGCAAGCACATGGCGGAGTACTACGCGCCGAAGAACTTCAACTTCTGGTATTACTTCGGCTCGCTCGCGATGCTGGTGCTGGCGATCCAGATCGTGACCGGCATCTTCCTCACGATGCACTACAAGCCCGACGCCAGCCTCGCCTTCGGCTCGGTCGAGTACATCATGCGCGACGTGGCGGGCGGCTGGATCATCCGCTACATCCACTCCACCGGCGCGTCGGCGTTCTTCATCGTGGTGTACCTGCACATGTTCCGCGGTCTGATCTACGGCTCGTACCGCCAGCCGCGCGAGCTGGTGTGGATCTTCGGCGTGCTGATCTACCTGTGCCTGATGGGCGAAGCGTTCATGGGCTATCTGCTGCCCTGGGGTCAGATGTCGTATTGGGGCGCGCAGGTGATCGTGAACCTGTTCGGCACGATTCCGTTCATCGGACCGGACCTCGCGCTGTGGATCCGCGGCGACTACGTGGTGTCGGACGCGACCCTGAACCGGTTCTTCGCCATGCACGTGATCGCGATTCCGCTGGCGCTG
>SCUH01000134.1 GCA_004298295.1 Betaproteobacteria bacterium
GCCCAGGGCGACGCGCCGGATGGCGCGCTGGATCACGCGCACGAACACCACGTCGCGCAGCTCGGCAAACAGCGTGGTCGAAAAGCGCAGCAGGCCGTAGATCGCGAGCATCGCCACCGGCACCGCCGCGGCCTGGATCGCGGGGTCGAGCCGGTCGACGATCTCCTTCATCACCAGCGGCACGCCGACGTTGGCGAATTTCGCCGCGACCAGGAAGGCGAGCGCGATGGCCACGCGCCAGCGGTACTCGAGCAGGTAGGGCGCGAGCGCCCCGACCGCGCGCCATTCGGTGCCGGTCAGCGGCCGCCGGGGAGCGGAATCGTGGTGCCTGCGGGTCGCCATGGGGAGGGCGGATTCTAACTGCCGCAGCGGCGGCTATTGCGATGCAGCGAACCCCTTGACGGCAAACGGCAAGCTGCCTAAGATTCAAACGATCGTTTGAATCCCGGGCAGACCGTCATGAACCTCCATCTCCGCACCCTCAAGCCGCAGCACGAAACCCGCACCCGCATCCTGGACGCCGCCGAAGAGCTGTTCATGCAGCACGGCTTCGAAGGCACCTCGATGCGCCTGCTGACCTCGAAGGCGGGGGTCAATCTGGCCGCGGTCAACTACCATTTCGGCTCCAAGGACGCGCTCATCGAAGCGGTGTTCCGCCGGCGGCTGGACCCGATGAACGCCGAGCGCATCGCGGAGCTCGACCGGCTGGAGAAATCCGCCGCCGGCACGGCGCCCGCGCCGGAGCGGATCATCCGGGCGTTCCTGCGCGCCTCGCTCGCCATGATCGAGGACGCCAGGAGCGGCGGGCGCAATTTCATCCGGCTGCTCGGCCGCGCCTACACCGAGCCCTCGAAGCCGATCCGCGCCCTGATCGGCCAGCTCTACGGCCCGGCGATGGAGCGCTACAAGACCGCGTTCCAGCGCGCGCTGCCGGAGCTGCCGCACGAGGAACTCATCTGGCGCATGCATTTCATGTTCGGCACGCTCGCCTACACGCTGGCGGCGACCGACACGGTGCAACTCATCGCCGGCTGCAAGCCCGAGGACCGCTACGACGCCAAGCTGCTCGAGGAGCGCCTGACGGCGTTCCTCGAAGCCGGCCTGCTGGTGCCGGCCAAGGCGCGGTCCACGGTGAAAAAAGCGGCCTGAGCGCCGCCACGGAGGTCGCCATGCTCGTCTTTGTTCTCGCCACCCTGGTCGCGTTCTTCCTGCTGGCCTATCTCCAGGCGCCGCTCATCGCCTGGACGCTCGCGGGCGGCGCGCTGACTGCGTACCTGGGCGTCATCGCCGGATTCGGCGCCACCACGCTCTGGGTGCTCGGCGCGCTGTTCGTCGTCGCCGCGGCGCTCCTCAACCTCGCGCCGCTGCGCCGGCGCCTCGTCAGCGATCCGGTGCTCGCGCTGTTCCGCCGCATCCTGCCCGACATGTCGGCGACGGAGAAAGAGGCGATCGATGCCGGCAGCGTGTGGTGGGACGGGGAGCTCTTTTCGGGACGGCCGGACTGGGACCAGCTGCTCGCGACGCCCGAGCCGAAGCTCACCCCCGAAGAGCAGGCCTTCCTCGACGGACCGTGCGAGGAAATCTGCGCTCTGGTGAACGACTGGGAAGTGACGCACGAGCGCTACGACCTGCCGCCCCAGGTCTGGCAATTCCTGAAGGACAAGGGCTTCCTCGGCATGATCATCCCGAAGTCGTACGGCGGCCTCGGTTTTTCGGCGCTGGCGCATTCTGCGGTGATCACGAAGCTCTCGACGCGCTCGAATACGCTCGCCGTCTCGGCGATGGTGCCCAATTCGCTCGGACCGGCCGAGCTGCTGCTGCATTACGGCACGCAGGCGCAGAAGGATTACTACCTGCCGCGGCTCGCCCGGGGCCAGGAAGTGCCCTGCTTCGCGCTCACCAGCCCGGAGGCCGGCTCCGACGCCGCGTCGATTCCGGATCATGGCGTCGTCTGCCGGGGCCTGTGGCAGGGCAAGGAAGTGCTCGGCATGCGCGTCACCTGGGACAAGCGCTACATCACGCTCGGGCCGGTGGCGACGCTGGTGGGACTCGCGTTCCGCCTCTACGACCCCGAACAGCTGCTCGGCGGCAAGGACGACCTCGGCATCACCTGCGCGCTGGTGCCGGCGCATACACCCGGGGTGGAGATCGGCCGCCGCCACCTGCCGCTCAACGCCGCGTTCCAGAACGGGCCGACGCGCGGCAAGGACGTGTTCATGCCGATCGACTGGATCATCGGCGGGCAGGAATACGCCGGCAAGGGCTGGATGATGCTGATGAACTGCCTCGCCGCGGGCCGCTCGATCTCGCTGCCGGCGTCCTCGGCGGGCGGCGCCAAGGCGCTCACCCGCTACACCGGCGCCTACGCGCGCGTGCGCAGCCAGTTCCGCACGCCGATCGGCCGGCTCGAAGGCGTGGAGGAAGCCCTCGGCCGCATCGCCGCCAACTGCTACATGATGGATGCGGCCCGCATCCTGACCGCGGGCGCGCTCGACGCGGGCGAAAGGCCCTCGGTGATCTCGGCGATCGTCAAGTACCACATGACCGAGCGCATCCGCGAGATCGTCAACGATGCCATGGACATCCACGGCGGCAAGGGCATCTGCCTCGGGCCGAACAATTACGTCGGTCGCGGCTACCAGGTGATCCCGGTCGGCATCACGGTGGAAGGCGCGAACATCCTGACGCGCAGCCTCATCATCTTCGGCCAGGGCGCGATCCGCTGCCATCCCTACGTGCTGCGCGAGATGCGCGCCGCCAAGGAGCTGCAGGGGGCGCAAGCCTCGCGCGAATTCGACGACGCCTTCACCTCGCACATCGGCCATACGCTGTCCAACGGCGTGCGCGCTTTCGTGCACAGCCTGACCGGATCGCGGCTCGCCGCCGTGCCGCGCGGCGCGGCGCCCGAGATGGCGCGTTACTACCAGCGCGTCGGGCACCTCTCGGCGGCCTTCGCGTTCCTCGCCGACATGTCGATGCTGGCGATGGGCGGTGCCCTCAAGCGCCGGGAAAAGATTTCCGCGCGCCTCGGCGACGTGCTGTCGATGATGTACCTGATCTCGGCCACGCTGAAGCGCTACGAAGACCAGGGCCGCGCGCGCGAAGACCTGCCGTTGATCCACTGGTCGGTGCGCGACGCGCTCTGGCAGGCGCAGCAGGCGATCGACGCGATTTACGCCAATTTCCCGGTGCCCGCGCTGCGCGCGCTGCTGCGCTGGATCGTATTCCCCTTCGGCACGCCGTTCCGCCCGGCGAAGGATCGGCACAACCACCGCGCGGCGAGAATCGCGCTCGAGCCCGGCGCGGCGCGCGACCGGCTGACCGCCGGCATGTATCTCGGCAAGGGCGAAAGCGACATCACCGGGGCGCTCGAAGCGGCGTTTCACGCCACGATCGATTGCGAACCGGTGGAGAAGAAACTGCGCGAGGCGGTGAAGAGCGGCCGGCTCGCCGCGCGCCCGGGCGAGGACACTGCGGCGACGGCGCGCGCGCAGGGCGTGATCAGCGACAGCGAGCTGGCGTTGTGGCGCCGCAAGGAAGCGCTGCGCCGGCGCGTGATCCAGGTGGATGATTTCCCGCAGGACTTCGGCCGCGCCGAAGCCCTGCACCGGCAGGCGCAGGAACAGGTGACGGCGAAAGCGGCCTGAAGAACCTCGGGGGAGGCACGATGGCTGGCATGGCAAGACCGGTATGCGTGATCGACGGCGCGCGCACGCCGTTTCTCAAGGCGAGGAACCGTCCCGGGCCGTTTTCCGGGGGCGACCTCGCCACGCAGGCGGGGCGCGCGCTGCTGGTACGGCAGAAATTCTCGCCCGCCGACCTCGACGAAGTGATCCTCGGCTGCGCCGCGCCCTCGGTGAACGAAGTCAACGTCGGCCGCGTGGTGGCGCTGCGCATGGGTTGCGGCGAGAAGGTGCCGGGCTGGACGGTGATGCGCAACTGCGCCAGCGGCATGCAGGCGCTCGACTCGGCGATCAACAACATCCTCGGCGGGCGTTCGGAGCTCGTGCTGGCGGGCGGCGTCGACGCGTTGTCGCGCGCGCCGCTGCTGTACGCCGACGCCATGGTGCTGTGGTTCGCCGGCCTGATGCAGGCGAAGACCGCCGGCCAGAAGGCGGCACAGTTCGCCCGCTTGCCGCTCAAGCAGCTGCTTTCACCCGTGATCGGCATCCTGAAGGGGCTCACCGACCCGATGGTGGGCCTGCTCATGGGGCAGACCGCGGAGAACCTCGCGCACCGCTTCGGCATCACGCGCGCGCAGATGGACGCCTTCTCGGTGCGCAGCCACCAGC
>SCUH01000015.1 GCA_004298295.1 Betaproteobacteria bacterium
CCCATGAGCGCGGCGATGGTTGCGCCGTCGGGCTCGAATCCCGGCACCAGCACGCGGTCGATGCGCTTGCGGATCAGCTTCTCGATCGCGCTGAGCGACTCCAGGTCGTCCGGCGAGACGAGCGAAATCGCCTCGCCCTCGAGTCCCGCGCGCCCGGTGCGTCCGATGCGGTGCACATAGTCTTCGGGCGAGTGCGGGATGTCGAAGTTGATCACCTGCGGCAGCGCATCGATGTCGAGCCCGCGCGAAGCGACGTCGGTCGCCACCAGCACCGTAGTCTTGCCGGCCTTGAACGCCTCCAGCGCCAGTTCGCGCTCGGCCTGCGTCTTGTCGCCGTGGATCGCGTCGGCGTGAATGTGATCGCGTCGCAGCTGGTGCGCGAGGCGATTGGCGCCGATGCGCGTGCCGCAGAACACAAGCACCTGCTTGAGGCCGCGCGACTGCACCAGGTAGGCGAGCAGCTCGCGCTTTTTCTGCCGCGCCACCGGATGCAGCACGTGCGTCACCAGCTCGGCCGCCGCGTTGCGCGCGGCCACCTGCACTTCGGCCGGGTTGCTCAGCAGCTGCTTCGCCAGTGCACGGATCTCCTCCGGGAACGTCGCCGAAAAGAGCAGGTTCTGGCGCTGCGCCGGCAGCAGCGCGAGGATGCGCCGGATGTCGGGCATGAAACCCATGTCGAGCATGCGATCGGCTTCATCCAGCGTCAGCACGCTCACCTGGTTGAACATCACGGTCTTGTTCTGCACGTGATCGAGCAGCCGCCCGGGCGTCGCCACGAGGATCTCCACGCCGCGGCGCAGCTCGGCGATCTGCGCATTCATGTCGACGCCGCCGTACACCACCGTGCAGCGCAACGGCAGGTGCTTGGCATACTCGCGGAAACTCTCGTAGACCTGGACCGCGAGCTCGCGCGTCGGCGTCAGCACGAGCGCGCGCACCGGATGCCGCGCGGGGGATGCGGAAGCGCTCGCGTACGGCGCAAGCCGCTGCAGCGTGGGCAGCGCGAAGGCCGCGGTCTTGCCGGTGCCGGTCTGCGCGCCCGCCATGAGGTCGCGTCCCTGCAGCACGAGCGGGATAGCCTGCTCCTGCACCGGCGTGGGCTGCTCGTAACCGAGCTCGCGCACCACCTGTACCAGCGGTGCGATGAGGCCGAGTGAATCGAAACCTGAACTAATGACGTCGCTTTCGGGGATACCGCGGAAGACCCGCATTATACTCCGGCCCCCATGATTCTGCTCAGAAATCTCGCCATCGCGCGCGGCCCGCACCGCCTGTTCGAAGGCGCGTCCCTGAGCCTCGAACGGGGCTGGAAGATCGGCCTCGTGGGTGCCAACGGCAGCGGCAAGACGAGCCTGCTCGCGCTGCTCGCGGGCGAACTCGCGCCGGAGGCGGGTGACTGCGTGATTCAACCCGGCACACGCATCGCGCGCATCGAGCAGGAGGCCCCGGCGCTCGGGCAGCCGGTACTCGATTACCTGCTCGATGCCGATGCGGATCTGCGTGCCGCCGAGGCGGCCATCGCGCGAGCGGAAGGCTCGGGCGACGGCCACCGGATCGCCGAGGCGCACGAGCGCTACGCGCAGGCCGGCGGCTACACGGCGCAGGCGCGCGCACAGGGCGTCCTCGGCGGTCTCGGCTTCGCGCCGGGTGACGCGCATCGCGCGGTGCGCGAGTTCTCCGGGGGGTTTCGCATGCGCCTGAATCTGGCGCGCGCGCTGCTTCAGCCCTCCAGCCTCCTGCTGCTCGACGAGCCGACCAATCACCTCGACCTCGACACCATCCTGTGGCTCGAGAACTGGCTGCGCGGCTATGCCGGCACGTTGCTGGTGGTGTCGCACGACCGCGATTTCCTCGACCGCGCCACCGGCCACACGCTGGCGATCGCCGCTGGGGCGATGCGGCTGTACACGGGGAACTACTCGTTCTACGAACGACAGCGCGCGCTCGAACTCGAGCAGCAGGCCGCGGCGGCCGCCAGGCAGGATCGCGAAGTGCAGCGCATCACCGCGTTCGTGCAGCGTTTCCGCGCCAAGGCCACCAAGGCGCGCCAGGTGCAGAGCCGGCTGAAGAGCCTCGAGAAGATGGCGCGCGTGGCGCCGGTCTACGCCACGGAGTCCTTCCGCTTCCAGTTCGAGCCGCCGCTGCGCCAGCCCGAGCGTATCGTCGAACTCGCTGATGCGGCCGCGGGCTACGACGGGCGCAGCGTGATCTCGGGCGTGTCGCTCACCCTGACGCGCGCCGACCGGCTGGCGGTGATCGGCGTCAACGGCGCCGGCAAGACGACGCTCGCGAAGCTGCTGGCGGGGGAACTCGAGGCGCTCGCCGGAGAGCGTCGCGCCGCGCGCGACATCGTCATCGGCTACTTCGCCCAGCACCAGGTCGAGCTGCTGCGGCCGGATGAGACGCCGCTCGCCATGCTGATGCGCCTGCACCGCGGCGAGCGCGAGCAGCGGCTGCGCGACTTCCTTGGCCGCTTCGGCTTCGCCGGCGAGCGCGCCGGGCGGCCGATCGGGCCGCTCTCCGGCGGCGAGAAGTCGCGCCTCGCGCTCGCGGCACTGGTGAAGCGCCGGCCCAACCTGCTGGTGCTCGACGAACCCACCAACCACCTCGATCTGGAGATGCGCCGCTCGCTGGTGATGGCGCTGCAATCCTACGAGGGCGCGCTCGTCATCGTGGCGCACGACCGCGCGCTGCTTTCGGCCTGCGCCGATCGCATCCTGGTCGTGGCCGAGGGCAGCGTGCGCGAATTCGACGGCGACCTCGAGGACTATCGCCAGCACAAGCTCAAGGAGGAGCGCGGCCGGAGCGGCGCGCCCGAGCGCCCGAGCCGCAGGGACGCGCGGCGCAACGAGGCGCAGGCGCGCGAAGCGCAGCAGAAGCGCCTGCGGCCGCACCTGCGCGAGATCGAGAACATCGAAGCGCGCATGGCCGAGCTGACGCGCGCAGCCGGCAAGGCGCGCGCCGAGCTCGCCGATCCCGCGCTCTACGACGGCGCCGGCAGGAGCGAGCGGCTGCAGGCGCTCACGATCGCGGAGGCACGGCTGACCGAGGCGCTCGCGCAAGCCGAGGACGACTGGCTGCACGCTTCGGCGCGGCTGGAAGCGGCCCGCGGCGAATCCGGAACGTGAGCGCCAGCCGGTCCCGCGGCGGCCGCGCTGCGTTGCGCCGCACGTGGGATCTTGCTAGGGTGTCTTAATAACAACGCTCAGGAGGAATCCCATGACACGCTACTGCGAGGCCTGCGGCAAGGAAATGACGCCCAGCGCGACGTTTTGCGGGGCTTGCGGCAAGGAAGCATCGCCTGCGGCGCCGGAAGGCCCCGGCGTCACCCCGGCAACGCCGGCGGCGGGCCTGCAGAACAACATCGCGGGCGCGCTCGCCTACCTGTGGATCACCGCCATCGTGTTCCTGCTGCTCGAACCCTACAACCGCGACCGGTTCGTGCGTTTCCACGCCTTCCAGGCGCTGTTTCTCGGCCTGGCCTCGATCGCGGGGCACATCGTGCTGAGCCTGATCCCGGTGCTGGGCTGGTCGCTGATCCCGCTCTGGTCGCTGCTCATCCTGGTGCTCGCCGTGGTCGGCGCGGTGAAGGCCTACCAGAACCAGACCTGGCGCATCCCGGTGATCGGAGAATTCGCCGAGAAGCAGGTCTAGCGCGGCGCTCAGTTGATGGTGCGCTGCACGCGCTCGACCTCGCGCGGCGGCACCAGACCCGGCAGCTTCAGTTCCATGTCCCAGTCGCTCTTCGCGACCGCGGCCTGCAGCAGCCGGCACACCGAGTGCAGCAGCACCGAGTCGAAAGTGAGGGTCACGCCCTGCCCCTGGGCCGGATGCATGGCGACCACCGGCTGGCCGCCGGCGTCGTGCGCGGTCTGGATGCGCGCGAGCAGCAGCGGCTCTTCCCCCAGCGGCATGGCGCGCGCCGAATCGTCGTAGGGTTTCGAGAAATCCGCGCGCGCCATGGCTTCCTCGTGCTCCATGGTGAGCAGGGCCTTGCGCGCCTCCGGATCGGCCTGCGTGCGGATGCGCGGGCTCGCCTCCTCGGCCAGCTTGACGAGCAGCGGCCACAGCAGCTTGACGAAGCGGCGCGTCAGCCAGACGCGCACCTCCTGCTCGTCGCTGGTGGCGAGCTGCATCATGAGCCGGTCCTGCTCGGCGACGTAGTCGATCTTGATCTGGTGCAGGCGCATGCGCCCATGATAGCGCGCCGCGCGGACTTCAACCCTTGCGGATGCGCTCGAGCAACGCGCTGGTCGAGCGCTGATGCTCGAACGGAATGGAGACCACCTGGCCGCGCCGCGCCAGCACCTGCGCCGCGCCGACCATGCGCTCGACCGGCCAGTCGCCGCCTTTCACCAGCACCTCGGGCTGGCAGGCCTCGATGAGCGCCAGGGGCGTGTCGTCGTCGAACCAGGTCACTGCGTCCACCGGCTCGAGCGCGGCGACGAGCGCCATGCGGTCCTCGAGCGCGTTGAGCGGACGGTTGGCGCCCTTGCCGAGGCGGTGCGCGGAGGCATCGCCGTTCAGCGCCACCAGCAGCGCCGCGCCGAGCGCGCGCGCCTGCGCCAGATAGGTCACATGCCCGCGATGCAGCAGATCGAACACGCCATTGGTGAAAACCAGCGGCCGCGCCAGCTCCGCGGCCCAGCGCGCCGCCTCCGCCGGGGCGTGGATCTTGCGCTCGAACGCGGGCCGCGCGAACGGCACGGGCACCGCCTATCGCGGCCGGCAGGCCTCGTCGGTCGTGCGGCAGTACTCGAACACCTTGACCACCTTGCGCACGCCGCTCGTGGTGCGTGCGAGCTCGGTCGCGTCGGCGGCTTCCTTTTCCGTCACCATGCCGAGCAGGTAGACGATGCCCGTTTCCGTCACGACCTTGACGTGGACGGGATTGAGCTTGTTGGAATCGAGGAAGCGCGCCTTGACCTTGCCGGTGATGGTGGAGTCGCTGGCGCGTGCCGAATACGCCGACACGCCCGCGACCTGCACCTCGTTGGTGACGCCGCGCACGTTGGGCACGCCGCGCGCGATCCGCTCCACCTCGGTTTTCGCGGCTGCGTCCGGCACCTCGCCCGTGAGCAGCACGCTGCGGTTGAACGACGTGACGTTGACGTGCGCCCGATCGCCGAGGCGCTCGGAGACGCGGTTCGCGGTGCGCAGTTCGATGCCTTCATCCTCGATCTGGGTGCCGGTGGTGCGCCGGTCCACCGCCGACATCACGCCGGCGCCGGCGCCGACCACTGCCATTTCCAGGCAACCCTGGAGCATCGCTGCCGCGCACAGCGCTGCAAGCAGCGCGGGAAGTCTCTTGATCATGTCACTGGGCTCCAAACAGTTGGAAGTCGATGCCGTCGCACAGGCAGTGCAGCACCAGCAGGTGCACCTCCTGGATGCGAATTGTCCGCTCATGCGGAACGCAGAGCAGCACGTCGTCCGGCCCCAGCAGCGCCGCGAGCTTGCCGCCGCCACGTCCCGTGAGCGCCACCGTGGCGATGCCGAGCTCGCGCGCGGCGCGCACCGCGGCGAGCACGCTGGCCGAATTGCCGCTGGTCGAAATTGCGAGCAGCACGTCGCCCTTGCGCCCGATCGCGCGCAGCGGCTTCTCGAACACCTGCTCGTAGGCGTAGTCGTTCGCGATCGAGGTCAGGCTCGAAGTGTCCGTGGTCAGCGCCACCGCGGCGAGCGGCGGCCGCTCGGTCTCGAAGCGATTGACGAGTTCCGCGGCGAAATGCTGCGCGTCCGCCGCCGAGCCGCCATTGCCGCAGGCGAGGACCTTGCCGCCGGCAGCGAGCGCCGCCACCATGAGCGCCGCGGCGCGCGCAATCGGCGCAGCGAGCAGCGGCGCCGCGCTGCGCTTGAGATCGGCGCTGTCGGAAAAATGCGCGGCGACGCGACTCGCGAGCGCAGCCTGATGCCCGGCGTGACTCATGCGCCGGAATTCTACACTGTCACTCGATGCTGACTTCGAATTCCAGACGCCGGCGTCCGTTGCGATACGTGTGCAAGCGGCTGACACGCGCGCTCACGCGTTCGCCCCGAGCCATCGCCCAGGCGAGCGCGGCGTTTTCCGCGCGCGGCACGTAGCCGAGCTTGTGTCCCTGCCACGCCACGCGCACGGCATTGGCGTCGTGCGGATTGTCGGCTTCGCGCGACAGCTCCAGTTCGTCGCCCAGCTTGAGCCGGGGCCAGACGCGGGCAGCCTCGGCGTAGCGAAAGCCGGCGAGCGGCGAGCTCTGCACCAGCAGCCGCACCGAAGGCTGCGGAACCTGCGCATGCAGGACAGTCGAAACCGCAATCAGCAGCAGGCTAGGCGCCAAACGCATTGCGCACCCACTGCACGCGCCCGGGATCGAGCGCGTCGAGCAGCAGCACGTCGAAGCGGCAGTCGACTTCGCGGCGGCCGGCGAGATACAGGCGCGCCGCCGCCACGATGCGCGCGCGCTTGGCCGCCGTGACGCTTTCCGCCGCGCCGCCGAAGCGCGCATCGCGCCGCAATCGCACCTCGGCGAACACCAGCGTGCCGCGGTCCCTTGCGATGAGGTCGATTTCACCCTGGCGGCAGCGCCAGTTGCGCGCCAGCACCTCGAGTCCGGCGCGGCGCATCAGGTCCGCGCAAAGATCTTCTGCTCGCTTGCCGGCGTGGTTCATGGCACCCTTAACGGATCCTGCGCGACCCGCGTTGACCCGCAACCCTTGACCGGCACCCTCTACGTCGTCGCCACCCCGATCGGTAACCTCGCCGATGCGAGCGCGCGCGCCATCGAGGTCCTGCGCGCGGCCGACGTCATCGCCTGCGAGGACACGCGCACCTCGCGCACCTTGCTCGCCCGGCAGGGCATTGCCACGCGCACCTTCGCGCTGCACGAGCATAACGAACGCAGCGCCGGGGCGCGGTTGATCGCCGAGCTGCGCGCGGGAAAGGCCGTTGCCCTGATCACCGATGCCGGCACGCCGGCGCTGTCGGATCCGGGCGCCCTGTTGGTCGAGGCGGCGCACCGCGAAGGCATTCGCGTCGTGCCGATACCGGGTCCGAGCGCGGCGCTGGCCGCGTTCTCCGCCTCCGGATTCGCCTCGGCACGACTGCTGTTCGTCGGGTTCCTGCCCGCGGCCCGCGCCGCGCGCCGCAAGGCGCTGGAGGCGATCGACGAGCGCGGCGCCGTGATCTTCTACGAGGCGCCGCACCGCGTTGCCGAAACCGTCGCCGACCTCGCCGAGCGCTTCGGCGCCGAGCGGGAAATCGTGATCGCGCGCGAACTCACCAAGCTGTTCGAGGAAATTGCCCGCCTCAAACTGGGGCAGGCGCCGGCCTGGCTGGAGGCGGGGCCGCATCGGCAGCAGGGCGAGTTCGTGCTGGTGCTCGGCCCGGAGCAGGAAGCGCGCGACCGCGACCTCGCCGCGGGCAGGCGCGTGCTCGCACTGCTGCTCGAGGTGCTGCCCGCGAGCGAGGCGGCCAGGCTCGCCGCCAGAATCAGCGGCGCCCCGCGCCGCGAGCTCTATCGCGTCGCGCTGGAGCGCAAGCCCGGGCAGCACAGCCGCTAGAATCGCGCCGATGGACCGCCTGACGCTGATCCGGCCGGATGACTGGCATCTGCACCTGCGCGACGGCAGCGCGATGGCGGCGGTGCTGCCCGATAGCGCGCGCTGCTTCGGCCGCGCGATCGTGATGCCGAATCTGCAGCCCCCGGTGCGCAGTACGCCGGAGGCGCTCGCCTATCGCGACCGCATCCTGGGCCGCCTTGCCGCGGATTCGCATTTCGTGCCGCTGATGACGCTGTATCTCACCGACGACACGCCGCCCGAGGAAATTTCGCGGGCCAAGCTCTCCGGGCAGGTGCACGCGGTCAAACTCTACCCGGCCGGTGCCACCACGCATTCGGATGCGGGCGTCACGCGCATTTCGCGCTGTTTCGGTGCGCTCGAGCGCATGGCGGAACTTGGCCTGCCGTTGCTGGTGCATGGCGAGGTGACCGACCCCGAAGTGGACATCTTCGATCGCGAGAAAGTATTCCTCGAGGACGTGCTCGGGCCGCTGGTGGCGCGTTATCCGACGCTCAAGGTGGTGCTCGAGCACGTCACCACCAGCCACGCGGTGCATTTCGTCGAGGTGACCGGCCCCAACATCGCCGCGACGGTGACCGCGCATCACCTGCTGCTGAACCGCAACGCGCTCTTCCTCGGCGGCATCCGGCCGCACCACTATTGCCTGCCGGTGCTCAAGCGCGAGGCGCATCGCGAAGCGCTGGTCGAAGCGGTCATTTCCGGCAATCCCAAGTTCTTTCTCGGCACCGACAGCGCGCCGCACGCGCGCAGCGCGAAAGAGGCGGCCTGCGGATGCGCCGGGCTGTACACGGCGCACGCCGCGATCGAGCTGTACGCCATTGCGTTCGAAGAAGCGGGGGCGCTCGAGCGGCTGGAGGGTTTCGCCAGCCGCTTCGGCCCCCAGTTCTACGGCCTGCCGCCCAATCGCGACACGATCACCCTGGTGCGCGAGGACTGGACGGTGCCGGCAGCGATCGCATTCGGACCGGGCGAAGAACTCGTTCCGCTGCGCGCCGGCGAGATCCTGCCGTGGAAACTTGCGCCCACCCCGTCTACGACCCGGTAAGGCGCTGGCTGGATCGGCTGCCGCGCGAGGGCTGGCCTACGCTCGATGCGCTCAACGCACTGGCGGAAGAAACCGGCGTGCGCACCGCAAGCGGCAAGCCGGTGCGCTTCGTGCCGCCGGCCGCGTCCGATCCCTATTACGAAATCCATGTCCACGAATCGGGGCGGGTCTCGACGCGCGCGCACAATTGGCATGACCTGTTCAACGCGCTCGCGTGGCTCGCCTTCCCGCGCACCAAGGCGACGATCAATGCGCTGCACGCGGCCGAACTGCCGCGCGAATCCGGCCGCCGGGGACGGCTGCGCGACCTGCTGACGATTTTCGACGAAGGCGGTGCGATCGTGCTCTGCGCAGACGCCGGCCTCGAGGCGATGGTGCGCGCTTTCCGCTGGAAGGAGCTGTTCTGGGACAACCGCGAGCGCGTGCGGCGCGGGCTGCGGATCGTCGTGCTGGGTCATGCGGTGCTCGATCAGGCGCGTGATCCATGGCCCGGCATCACCTGCAAGGTGATGTTCGCGCCCCACGGCGCCGACCCCGACGCAAGCGCCGCCGAGTGGCTGCGGCTTCGCGCGCCGGGCGGTTCCCCCAGGGCGCTCGCGTCGCTGCCGATCTTCGGCTACCCGGACTGGCACCCGGGGACCGCGAGCGAGGCGTTCTATGCTGATGAACGTTACTTCCGGCCGCCGCAGCAGGGTAAAATTGCCTCGGGAGCTGGCCAGGCAGCCGCTGCGCCGCAAGGCGTGGAGGAAAGTCCGGGCTCCGCAGAGCGGGATGCGGGGTAACACCCCGGCGCGCATAAATGCCGCGCAAGCGGCGCGAAGGCGACGAACAGGGCCACAGAGACGAGTCCCCGGCGTCAAAACCGGGGGGTGAAACGCGGCAACCTCCATCCGGAGCAACACCAAATAGGCAAGCGTCTGAGGCCGGCTCGGCCGAGCTTGCGGGTAGGTGGCTTGAGTCCCGGGAGTAATCCAGGGGCCAGAGGAATGGCTGCCAGGGCATGACCCTCACGGGCGCGTGCCTACAGAACCCGGCTTATCGGCCGGCTCCCGTTTCCAGAATGGCAAGAAAAGTGAAATAAGTCATGGCGTAAGCGGGATTCGGGTGGCGAGAATGGCCTACCTTCCCTACCCCCCGGAGGCTCTGCAATGCAGGGCCGACTCACCCAGAATGACGTTTCCAACCGCATCAACGTCGAGGATGCGGACCTGGTTGGCAGTGCGGTGGTGCGGCTGTTCGCGTCGCGCTACCCGGGGGCGGATTTCGGCAAGCTGACGTGCGCCTTCGAGGACATCAAGGCGCTGTTTGGCGGCACTTATCCCGGCTACCTCGCCTGCGATACGCTCTACCATGACCTGCGCCACACCTTGGACGCCGCCCTTGCGACGGCGCGACTGATCGAAGGTCACGACCGCACGCAGCCGGAGGGTGCGCGCCTCGGGCCGCGGCGCGCCATGCTCGGCGTCATCATCGCGCTGCTGCACGATTCGGGCTACCTGAAGCGCAAGGCCGAAAGCCGGATCGAAAACGGGGCCGTTTTCACCAAGGTACACGTCAGCCGCAGCGCCGACTTCCTGCGCGATTACCTGCCAAGTCTCGGCTTCGCCGCCGAGGCCCTGGTGGCCGCCAAGCTGGTGCACTTCACCGGCTACGAGATCGACATCGACGAGCTCGCGGTGGAGGACCCGCGCGATCACGTGCTCGGCTGCATCGTCGGCACCGCCGACCTGATCGCGCAGATGGCCGACCGCACCTACCTCGAGAAATGCCGCGATTTTCTCTACCAGGAGTTCGTCTGGGGCGGCATCGCGCGCGAAACGCTGCTCAACGGGCGCGAGGTGGTCAATTACCGGTCGGCGAACGACCTGGTGCTGAAGACCTCCGATTACTACGACAACGTGGCGAGCAAACGCATCGAGCAGAAGCTCGGCGGCGTGGACCGCTATGCCGAAGCGCATTTCGGCGGCGCCAACCTGTACCGCGCGGAGATCGAGACGACGATGCGGTTCCTGCGCACGGTGATCCAGAATGACGAGCTGGATCGCATGCGCCGCGCCTGCTATTCGCTGTCGGCGCAGCCGGCGCCGCAGGCGAAGTCCCAGAGCCGCTAGCCGCGCCCGCCGCCCGGGCGCCGGTCGCGGGCGCGCCCTCAGTCTTCCTTCGACTGCAGCGACTGCCAGAGGTCGACCAGCATCAGGACGATGCCGATCAGGATTACGATCCCGAGCGCGACGTCCTTCAGCTTGAACACCACGGGGCTGAGGAAGGACAGCATCAGGACCACGGCTACGAGTCCGGCGAAAATCTTGATCGGCATGGTCGGGCCTTCCTATCTCTAATTTCCAGCGGCCTGCACCTGGGAAACAAGCCAGCGCGCCGTGCGCAGCAGGCGCGCGTCTTGATGGCGAGCGCCGACCAGCTGCGCCCCGAGCGGCAACCCGTTTTCACCGCGCATCAGCGGCAGGTTGAGCGCGGGCGTTCCGCAGAGCGTCCAGAGGGAGCAGAACGCGGGATCGCCGGTTGCCGTCAGCCCTTTGGGCGCAGTCCCGGGGGCAGACGGGGTGAGCACCGCGTCGTAGCGCGAGAACAGCTCCTCGAATCCCTGGTTGAGGACCGCGATCCGCGCCAGCGCCTTCTGGTAATCGACCGCCTTCACTTCGCGCCCGCGCGAAAGCAGTCCGCGCAATTGTTCGGACAACCGGTCGCGTCCCTTTTCCCACTCACGCTCGAGATTGGCCGCCATCTCCGCCTCCATGATGGCGCGATGCCAGTCCCACGCCTCGCGCAACGATTCGGGCAGATCGTAGACCTCGCATTGCGCGCCGAGCGCCTCGGTCAGCTCGGCGAACGCCTCCTGCGTCTCGGCGGCCGCGCGGTCCCAGACCGGAGTCTTCACGAACGCGAGCAGCGGCGGCAGCGGCGGCTCTTCGGCCGCCGTGCGCACCATCGGGATGCGCGCGCGAGGAGCGGTGTCGGGATCGCGTTCGTCGTACCCCACGAGCTGTTCACCAATTAGCGCGATGTCTTCCAGCGTGCGGGCGAAGACCCCGACGTGGTCGAGCGTCCGCGACAGCTTGAGAATGCCGTGCCGCGGAATCAACCCATGCGTTGGTTTGAAGCCGTACACGCCGCAGAACGCCGCCGGCCGGATCACCGAGCCGTTGGTCTGGCTGCCGATGGCGAGCGGCACCATGCCCGCGGCGACCGAAGCCGCGGAGCCGGACGACGACCCGCCGGGCGTGTGCGCGGGATTGTGCGGATTGCGCGTCTTGCCCGGATGAAAGTACGCGCACTCGGTGGTCACGGTCTTGCCGAGAATCACCGCGCCCGCGGCGCGCAGCATCGCGACCACCGTGGCGTCGCGGTCCGGCGTGCGTCCGGCATGCAGCACCGTGCCGTCCTCGGTCGGCATGTCGACGGTGTCGATGATGTCCTTGATTCCGACCGGCACCCCGTGCAGCGGCCCGCAGGGACGTCCCTCGCGCCGGTCGAGATCGCGCGCGCGCGCCTGCACGAGGGCATGTTCCGGATCCAGGAACTGCCAGGCCTGCACCTCCGGCTCTGCCGTGCGGATGCGAGCGAGGCAAGCTTGCACCAGTTGCTCCGAGCTGATCTCGCCCCCGGCGACCGCGCGGGCGGCGTCCGTGGCGCTCAGCAGGTCGAGTCGCGATGCGTCCATGCGTCAGCTGCTGTAGAGGACGCTCGGCAGCCAGAGCGTGATCTGCGGGAACAGGTACATCAGCGCCATGGTCACAAGCACGATGTAGACGAAAGGCATGCAGCCGCTGAAGATCTGCGACAGCAGCACGTGCTTGGGTGCAACGCCCTTCAGGTAGAAGCAGGACATTGCCATCGGCGGGGACAGGAACGCGGTCTGCAGGTTGACCGCGACCAGGATGCCGAACACCATCGGGTCGATGCCGAAGTGCGGCAGCATCGGCAGGAAGATCGGTACGAAGATGATGATGATCTCGGTCCATTCGAGCGGCCAGCCGAGGAGGAAGATGATGATCTGCGACATCAGCATGAACGTGATCGGGCTCAGATCCATGCCCAGCACGAAATTCTTGATCATCACGTTGCCACCGAGGTAGGCGAAGACCGAGGCGAAGGTCGCCGAGCCGACGAACAGCCAGCACACCATCGCCGTGGTACGCGCGGTCAGGTACACGGATTCCCGGAGACTCTTCCAGGTCAGCGTCCGGTAGCTGGCCGCGAGCACCATGGCGCCGAACGCGCCCACGGCTGCCGCTTCGGTCGGCGTTGCCAACCCGAACATGATCGATCCAAGCACCGACAGGATCAGTGCCGCGAGCGGGAAAAACGATTTCACCAGCATCAACGTCAGCTCGCCCATGCTGACATCGCCCTCACCCTTGGGCAGCGGCGGCGCATATTGCGGCCTGAAGATTCCCACGCCAACGACGTAGAGGATGTACATGCCGGCGAGCATGAACCCCGGGATCATCGCCGCGGCGTAGAGCTTGACCACAGAGAGGCTCGCCATGGCGCCATAAACGATCAGCATGATCGACGGCGGGATCAGGATGCCAAGGCAGCCGCCCGCGCAGACCACGCCGGCGGCGAGCCGCGTGTCGTAGCCGTTCTTGAGCATTTGCGGGAAGGCGAGCATGCCCATCAGCGTCACCACCGCGCCGACGATCCCGGTCGCCGTGGCGAACAGCGCGCAGGTGGCGAGTGTGGCCACCGCGAGCGATGCGGGGATGCCCTTGAGCGCGATGCGCAGGCTCTTGAACAGGCTGTCGAGGATGTTTGCGCGCTCGACGAGATAACCCATCATCAGGAACAGCGGAATCGACACCAGCGCATCATTGTTGAGCACCGTGAAGGTGTTCTGCGTCAGCAGGTAGAAGACGCGGTTGTCGAAGAAAGCCTGGTGCGGCTGGAAATAGGCGTAGTAGCCGAAGCCGACGCCGAGCGCCATCAGGGTGAAGCAAACCGGGAACCCGATCATGATCGTGAAGACCAGGATCCCGAGCATCGTCAGGGCGACTCCCGGATCGCTCATGACGCCGCCCCTTCCGCGGCCCGCTTGCGAGCCGCTTCCTCGAGAATCTGCTTCTCCAGCTCTTCGACGTCGTGCAGCCGCCCGGCCCACTGCCCGTCGCGCAGGCACAACACGCAGCGCAGCACTTCGGCCAGGCCCTGCAGCGCCATCAGCCCGGCGCCGACCGCGATCATCATCTTGAGCGGCCAGATCGGCACGCCCGCGGGACTGTTGACGCTCACCTCGCGCAGCCGCAGCGACTCGGTGCCGTAGCCCCAACCCGCGATCACGAGAGCGAGGATTCCCGGGAAGAAGAACAGCACGTACAGCGCCAGCTCCACGATCGCCTGGGTGCGGTCGGACCACCGCCGGTAGACCATGTCGGCGCGCACGTGACCGCCGCGCGAAAGGGTGTAGGCGCCCGTCATGTAGAAGATGGCACCGTACATCAAATAGCTCATGTCGAACGCCCAACTGGTCGGGTCATCGAGCACATAGCGCACGAACACCTCGTAGCACGTGCCGAAGGTAAGAATGATGATGCACCAGGCGAATGCGTGCCCGATGGTCTTGCTCAACTGATCGATGGTATAGACGAGTCGCTGAATCATGGGCTATCCAGGGTCCGACAAGAAAATGGGGCGACCCCCGCAGGTGCCGCCCCAGCCCTCATGACTGCCTTACGCCCGGCTCAGGCCGGGATCTTGGTTTTGAAGATGTGCTCGTAGCCGAGCTTGTAGTCGGCCTCGTTGACAAACATGTAGTAGGCGACCCGCTTGGCCCACGCGCGCTGCGACTCGACCACCTTGGCGAAGAACGGGTCCTCGTCCGAAAGCTTCTTGGTGAGGACGTCCCAGGCCTTGAGCTGCTCGGCCATGATCGACTTCGGCGTGCGGATGATGTTGACCTTGTGCTTGTCCCTCAGCTCGATCAGGTCGCGCGAGTAGTTGTCCATCGCGGTCCACCAGTTCGCGGAATTTGCCGCCTCGGCGGCGTATTGCAGGATCGCCTGCAGGTCCTTCGGAATCGTGGCCCACTTCTTCTTGTTGAAGGCGATCTCGAAGAATTCCATCGCCTGGTGGTAGCTGCCCAGCATGTAATTCTTGATCACGTCCTGGGAGCCGAAGCGCATGTCCGAGGTCGGGTTGTTGAATTCGAAGGCATCGATCACGCCCTTTTCCAGCGCCGGGATGATCTCGCCGCCCGGCAGCTGGGTCACTTTCGCGCCCATCTGCTGGAACAGGTCCGCCGCCAGGCCGACTGTGCGGTACTTCAGGCCCTTCAGTTCCTTGGCGTCCTTGATCGGCTTCTTGAACCAGCCGAGCGGCTGAGTCGGCATCGGCATGGCGAAAAAACCGACCACGTCGAGGTTGATCTTGCCGAGCAGTTCGTTGTAGAGCGCGAGGCCGCCGCCGCGATAGATCCACGCCATCGTCTGGGGCGCGTCGCAGCCGTTGATCGGGCCCGAGCCGAAGAGCGAGGCCACCTTGCTCTTGCCGTACCAATACACCGGCACGCTGTGGCAGGCGTCCAGCACGCCCTTGCTGGTCGCGTCCATCACCTCGAAGGGCTTCACCACCGCGCCGGCCACCAGGTAGTCGATGCGCAGGCGCCCGCCCGCCATCTCGTTGACGCGCTTGACGTATTCCTCGGCCATCTCGTTGAAGATGTCCTTGGCCCCCCACGCGCCCTGCATTTTGATGACGATCGGCGCCTGCGCCTTGGCGATCATCGGGAAGCCGAGCGCTGCCGTCCCCGCGGCCGCGGCCGTTGCGCCCGTGAGGAACTTGCGGCGCGAAGCCTTGACTTGATCCTTGCTCATCGAATTGCCTCCTTAAGGATTGACACGTGCGGGGCTGCAGCCCCGTTCGGAATTGCCGCAGAATCATACTCCCGCGCGATCAGACCCGGCAAGGCGATTGCACGAGATGAATCGGGGTCGCCTGCGCGAGCGGTTTGCCGCGCTTGTCGGTCGGGTGCCAGCCCAGCACCGCGAGCAGCACCAGGAACCCGATCACGTAGGCGAGCGTCACGTGCCAGCCCTGGGCCAGCCAGCGGCCCACCGACTTGGCCTCCGGGTACATGTTGGACAGCGCCACGCCGGCCGAGGAACCAAACCAAATCATCGAGCCCCCGAAGCCGACTGCATAGGCCAGCATGCCCCAATCGTAGCCCCCCTGCTTCAGCGCGAGCGCGGTGAGCGGGATGTTGTCGAACACGGACGAAATGAAGCCCAGGCTCAGCGCGCTTTGCCAGGACGCGGGCGGGAGCTTCTCTACCGGCATCATCGAGGCGATTGTGACGAGCGACAGCAGGAAGATCGAACCCTTGAAAGTCTCGGGCAGGAGCGACCACTCGGGCTTGCGGATCGGCGCGGTAATGAGAATTGCCACCCAGACCGCGGCGCCGATTACCGGAAAGTGATCCAGCACGGCCGGAAAGTACAGATTGCACGCGACATTCGCGCCAATCGCGGACAACAGGATCGCGACGACGATGCCGACCCTGGCCCAGTCCACGGAGATGCCCTCCGGCGCGTCCGTGCTGATCGGGGAATGGCGATGCTGCTGCATGGCCGCCGGGATGCCGCAGACCACGAGCGCCACCGTGGCGGCGATGTAGGCATCGAATACGGCAATCGGACTGACGCCGTCGATCCACATCATGGTGGTCGTGGTGTCACCGACCACGCTGCCCGAACCGCCTGCGTTCGAAGCCGCGACGATCGCCGCGAGGTAGCCGATATGCACCTTGCCGCGGAACACCACGCCCGCCATGGTGCCGCCGATCAGCGCCGCCGCGATGTTATCGAGGAACGAGGACAGCACGAACACGATGGCGAGCAGCGCGAATGGCCCCTTCCAGTCGTCCGGCAGATACTTCGGCAGCTCGGCGGGGATGTTCGATTCCTCGAAATGCTTGGACAACAGCGCGAAACCGAGCAACAGGCCGAGCAGATTGGTGAGGATCACCCATTCGTGCGCCAGGTGAAGGGCCAGCCCGCTCAGGCCCGGCCCTGCCTTGAAGCCGGTGAAACCGAGCTTGTAGAGCGTGATCACCGCGAGCCCGGTGAGCGCGACGTACAGCGTGTGGTGGTGAAACAGCGCGACGCCGGCGAGGGTCACGGCGAACAGCACGAAATCGACCGGCACGCCGAGCGATGTCGCGATTGCGGCGAGGATCAGCGCGCCGGCAAACAGGCCGCGCTCGCGGGCCAGCACCCGCACCAGGAGACTGCGCATGGTCGTGGTTCTCGGAAAGTCGCCCGCGCGGCGCCATTGCCGCAGGACGCGCGATTATAGCCAGCGCGGCTTCCCTGGCGGCGGCAGCACCGCCCGCAGGATCGCGAGGCCGACGATGGCCGAGGCGAGCGAGCCGAACAGCACGCCGACCGGCTTGCCGGCGAGTTGGCGAGCGCGAGCGCGGCCACCGCGGCCATCGCGAGCAGAATGCCAGCCGCCGCTTCGAGGGCGACGAACTCGCGCAGCGCGTGGATCACCCGCATAGGAGGTTCCGTTCCATCTCGCCGTTCGAGGCAATGTACCTCAGGCGGGATCGCTGGTGAGATACAACGGATCACTGGCCATCGTGCTATGGTGTCCGCATCGATTGCCTGGAAAGGGGACGATGACGCGGGCCCTGTTCCTAGCCGCGCTGCTGCTCCTGCCTTTCACGGCCTTCGCCAAGGCCGTGGTGGTGGCGGAGATCCGCGGCGCCATCAGCCCCGCCAGCGCGGCGTACTTCCTGCGCGCGCTCGAGGTTGCACAGCACACCGGGTCGCCACTGCTGGTGCTCAAGCTCGACACGCCGGGCGGGCTGGATACCGCCATGCGCGAGATGATCCGGGGCATCCTCGCCTCGCCCGTGCCGGTCGCCACCTACGTCGCGCCGCCGGGGGCCCGCGCCGCGAGCGCCGGCACCTACATTCTCTACGCCAGCCACGTTGCCGCGATGGCGCCAGGCACCAATCTCGGCGCCGCCACGCCGGTCGCGATCGGCATCGGCGGCGAATCCGGAAAGCCCGCGGCGGGAGATAAGCCGGAGGACGGCAAGGGCCGCGCGCTCCCGGGTGGCGCCATGGAGAAGAAGGCCGTGCACGATGCTGCCGCCTACCTGAGGAGCCTGGCGCAACTGCGCGGCCGCAACGCGGAATGGGCGGAGAAGGCCGTGCGCGAGGCCGAAAGCCTGTCGGCGAACGAGGCCGTGAAGCACAACGTCGTCGACCTGATCGCGGCAGACGTGTCGGATCTGCTGCGGCAGCTGGACGGGCGGCGCGTCAAGCTGACCGAGGGTGACGCGACGCTCGCCCTCGCCGGCGCCACGACGCTCGCCGTCGAGCGCAACTGGAAGGAACAGCTGCTGGCGGCGGTGGCGGACCCCAACATCGCGCTCATCCTGCTGATGCTCGGCGTCTATGGGCTGCTGTTCGAGTTCTACACGCCTGGCTTCGGCGTCGCCGGGGTAATCGGCGCCGTCTGCCTGCTGATTGCGCTTTACGCGCTCGCCATGCTGCCGCTCAACGCGGTCGGCGCGCTGTTGCTGCTCGTGGGTGTCGCGCTCATGGCGGCCGAGGCGTTCATGCCGAGCTTCGGCGCGCTGGGCATCGGCGGCATCGCGGCCTTCGTCGCGGGTGCCTTGATGCTGATCGACGCCGACATTCCCGGAATGCAGATCTCGCTCGGGTTCCTCGTGCCGCTCGCCGTCGCCAGCGCGCTGCTGCTCGCCGGCACCGGCGCCTTTGCGCTGCGCGCGCGGCGGCGCCCGGTGACCGCGGGCTCGGAGGCGATGATCGGAGCGCTTGGCGAGGTCGTCGAAGCCACCGACAGCGACCTCATGGTGCGGGTGCACGGCGAACTCTGGCGCGCGCGCGGCGACCGGCGTTTCGCGCCGGGAGACCGGGTGCGGGTGACGGCACGTGACGGTTTGATTCTCGAGGTGGCGACGGCGCCGCCCGGCAGACCAGGAGACTGACATGGACTTCGGTTACGACTTCGGTATCGGCGGCGTGCTGCTGCTCCTCATTGCGCTGGTGTTGGCTTCGTTCCGCATCCTGCGCGAATACGAGCGCGGCGTGGTGTTCCTGCTGGGACGCTTCTGGAAGGTCAAGGGCCCGGGCCTCGTGCTGGTGGTGCCGGGCGTGCAGCAGATGGTGCGCGTCGGCCTGCGCACGGTGGTGCTCGACGTGCCGACGCAGGACGTGATCTCGCGCGACAACGTCTCGGTGAAGGTCAACGCGGTG
>SCUH01000135.1 GCA_004298295.1 Betaproteobacteria bacterium
CAGCTCGATCAGCACTTCCTGGAACGGCTTGCAGTCTCCCGTCGGCGGCACCACGGGCACGCGCACGGCGTCGACCGGCCCGTCGAACTCGGAGATCGGCCGGTCGAGCATCGACATGACATCGTGACGCTCGAGGTAGGTCGTGTCCGGCAGCACCAGGTCGGCGAACGCGGTCATCTCCGACTGGAACGCGTCGCACACGACGAGGAAGGGGATGCGGTACTCGCCATCCGCGGCGCGGTCGTTCAGCATGCGGCGCACTTCGGCCGTGTTCATGGTCGAGTTCCATGCCATGTTGGCCATGAAGACGAGCAGCGTGTCGAGACGGTAGGGATCGCCGCGCCAGGCGTTGGTGATGACGTTGTGCATCAGCCCGTGCACCGAGAGCGGATGCTCCCAGGAAAATCCCTTGTCGATGCGCACCGGCCGCCCGTCGTCGTCGACGAACAGGTGCTCGGGCGTTGCCGGCCAGCCGAGCGCCAGTCCGGGCAGCGGTGTGTCCGGCCGGATCGCGTCGGGCGAATTCGGCGTCTTCGCCGCCGGCGGTATCGCGCGCGGGAACGGCGCGCGGTGGCGAAAGCCGCCCGGCCGGTCGATCGTGCCGAGCAGGCTCATGAGGATGGCGAGCGAGCGCACGGTGTGAAAACCGTTCGAGTGCGCCGCGAGCCCGCGCATGGCATGGAACGCCACCGGATTGCCGGTCACCGAGGGATGGTCCGTGCCCCAGCAGTCGGTCCATGCGATCGGCAGCTCGATTCTCTGGTCGCGCGCCGTGACGCCCATCTCGTGCGCCAGGCGCCGGATGGTCGCGGCCGCAATCCCGGTGATCGACTCCGCCCATTCCGGCGTGTACGCCTGGACGCGGTCGGCGAGCAGCTGGAAGGCCGGCTTGACGCGGGTGCCATCGTCGAGGCGGAACTCGCCGAAGAGGAACGGATCGGCGCCTTCGCTGTGCGTCGGCACGGCGTGGTTCGCGTGCCGGTCCCACCACAGCTGCGCCGGCGGCCAGTCGGTGTCGCTCTCGGGCGCGCCGGGCGTGCGCGCGAGCAGGCCATCGCGCGGCGAAGCCTCATCGCACACCACCAGGTGACCGCCGTTGGTGTAGCGCGCGACGAATTCGCGGTCGTAGAGCCCCAGCGCGATCACCTCGTGCAGCACGGCCAGCAGGAACGCGCCATCGGTGCCGGGCCGGATCGGCACCCACTCGTCGGCGATCGCCGAATAGCCGGTGCGCACCGGATTGACCGAGATGAAGCGGCCGCCGCGGCGCTTGAATTTCGCCAGCGCGATCTTGAGCGGATTGGAGTGATGGTCTTCCGCGGTGCCCAGCATGACGAAGAGCCTGGCGCGCTCGAGGTCCGGGCCGCCGAACTCCCAGAACGAGCCGCCGATGGTGTAGATCATGCCCGCGGCCATGTTGACCGAGCAGAAACCGCCGTGCGCCGCGTAATTGGGCGTGCCGAACTGGCGCGCAAACAGGCCCGTCAGCGCCTGCATCTGGTCGCGTCCGGTGAAAAGCGCGAATCGCTTCGGGTCGGTGGCGCGGATTTTCGCCAGCCGCTCGGCCAGCAGCTCGAAGGCCTCGTCCCAGGAGATCGCCTCGAACTCGCCCGCGCCGCGCTCGGCGCCTGCGCGGCGTTTCAGCGGCTGCGTCAGCCGCGCCGGCGAATACTGCTTCATGATGCCGCTCGCACCCTTGGCGCAGATCACGCCCTGATTGAGCGGATGCTGCGGATTGCCGTCGATGTAGCGCACCTTGCCCTCGCGCAGGTGCACGCGGATGCCGCAACGGCATGCGCACATGTAGCAGGTCGTGGTGCGGATCTCGGAGTGCGGGCTCGCGGGCATCAGGATTTGAGCAGGATCAAGGAAGCGGCGCGATTGTCGGGCGCCCCGACAGGGTGATCCAACGAGTTGTAGTTATCCATACATAAGTGATGTATTCCACCCCTTCTTATCAAGGTCTTTCTCGCGGTATCATCGTGCAATAGCGGCGGCGGGGGCGTCGGCCGCGACCTACAATCACGCCATCCATCTCCAGGAGCCGCAATGGCTGAATTCGTTGCGACCGCGCAGACGATTCTCGTCGTCGGCGGCGGCATCAGCGGCATGACGGCCGCGCTCGAAGCCGCGGAGTGCGGCAAGCAGGTGATCCTGCTCGAGAGCACGCCCACGCTGGGGGGCCGCACGGCGCTGCTGTACCGCTACTTCCCGAAGCTCTGCCATCCGAGTTGCGGACTCGAGATCAACCTGCAGCGTATCAAGGCGAATCGCAACATCCGCGTCTACACGCTCGCCGAGGTCACTCGCATCGAGGGCCGCAGCGGCGAGTACAGCGTGAGCGTGAAGCTCGCGCCGCGCTACGTGAACGCCAACTGCACCGCCTGCGGCGACTGCGCCAGGGCGCTCGAGGCAACGATTCCCAACCCCTGGAACTACGGACTCGATCGCATCACGGCCGCCTATCTGCCGCACGCCATGGCCTATCCGCAGCGCTTCGTGATCGACGCGTCGATCATCGGCACGCCGGAGGCGGAAAAAGCCAAGGCGGCCTGCCGCTACGGCGCCGTCGATCTCGAAATGAAAGCGCAGACGCTCACGCTCGAAGTGGCGGCGGTCGTCTGGGCCACCGGCTGGAAGCCTTACGACGCGGCGAAGATCCAGCCCTACGGCTACGGGCGCTTCCGCAACGTGATCACCAGCGTCGAATTCGAGCGCCTGGCCGATCCGCGCGGGCCGACGGCGGGGCGCATCCTGCGCCCCTCGGACGGCAAGCCGGCGACCAAGGTCGCCTTCATCCAGTGCGCCGGCTCGCGCGACGAGAACCACCTGCGGCATTGCTCGCGCATCTGCTGCATGGCCTCGCTCAAGCAGACCCAGTTCGTGCGCGAAGCCTTCGGCGAAGCGGCGCAGTCGACCATCTACTACATCGACATCCGCGCCATCGACCGCTTCGAGGATTTCTACAAGAAGGTGCAGGCCGACGCGACCGTGCGCTTCGTCAAGTCGAAGGTCGCGCGCATCGAGGAAGACCGCGCCAGCGGCGATCCGGTGCTGCACGGCGTCGATACTGAGGGCTACCGGCGCTACGCCGACCGGCACGACCTGGTGGTGCTCGCGATCGGCATGGAGCCGTCGGTGAAAGGCTCCGCGATCCCGGCGGTGCTGGGCGAGGATTCGAGCGGCTTCCTCGTGCCCTCGCTCGACGGCGCCGCCATCTTCGGCGCCGGCTGCGCCACCAATGCCCTGGACGTCAACCGCGCGGTGCAGAGTTCCACCGCCGCGGCGCTGCGCGCCATCCAGGTGGTCAACCGAAGCGCGCGCGCGGAGAGCTGAATGGCGGACATGAAGACAGCGGCCTACGTCTGCGGCGGCTGCGGCATCGGCGAGCGGCTCGACACCGCGCAGCTGGCGAAGATCGCCGAGCGCGAAGGCAAGATGAACCTGGTGCGGCAGCACCCGTTCCTGTGCAGCAGCGAAGGCGTGGCGCAGATCCGCAACGACATCGGCGCCGAAGGCGTGACCCATGTCGCCATCGCGGCCTGCTCGCGCCGCGCCAAGACGGAGGCGTTCCAGTTTCCTGCGGTGGCGGTAGCGCGTGCCAACCTGCGCGAAGGCGTGATCTGGGTGCAGCCGGACACGGATGCGGCGCGCGCCACGGCGCAGGAGATGGCGGACGACTACGTCCGCATGGCCTGCGCCGAAATCCGCAAGATGCAGCTGCCGGCGGGCCACACCGGAACCGGGTCCAACCGGCGCGTGCTGGTGGTGGGCGGCGGCGTTTCCGGAATGACCGCCGCGCTCGAGGCCGCGCGCGCAGGTTACGAGGCGGTGATCGTGGAAAAGCACGAAGCCCTCGGCGGCTGGGCGGCGAAGCTGCATCGCCGGGCGCCGTATCGCGAGCCGTTTCACGATCCCGTCGATACCGGGGTCGACGGCCTGATCGCGGCGGTCGAAGCCGAGCCGCGCATCAAGATCCATCTCGGCGCGACGCTGACGCAGACCTCCGGTGCGCCGGGGCGCTTCAGCGCCCGGCTGACGAACGAGAGCGGCGTCAGCTGGGTCGAGGACGCGGGCGCGATCATCCAGGCCACCGGATTTTCCACCTACGATCCGACGCGGCTCACCGAGTTTGCCTACGGCAGTTCGCCCAACATCGTCGATCAGGCCGGGCTGGAAGCGTTGGCGCGCGCCTCGGCCGGCAAGCCGATGCGCCGGCCCGCCGACGACGGCATCGTGAAGAAGGTGGTGTTCGTGCAATGCGCCGGGCAGCGCGACGATTCCGGCCGCCACCTGCCCTATTGCTCCGGGCATTGCTGCGGCACCTCGATCAAGCAGGCGATGTATTTCAAGGCGGCGGACCCCGTCGTCGACACCGTCGTGATCTATACCGACCTGCGCACGCCGGGCAGCGGCGAGGACTTCTACCGCTCGGCGCAGGCGCAGGGCGTCACCTTCACCAAGGGCACGGTCTCCGGCGTCGAGGTGAACGGCAAGCGCTGCCGCGTGCGCTTCCGCGACCTGATCCTCGCCGAGGACAGCGTCATCGACGACGCCGACATCGTGGTGCTCGCCACGGGGCAGGTGCCCAACTCCGGCGTCGACATCGAGCAGCCGGAGCGCGCCGACGCCAATGGCGTGAAGCCGATCTCGATCCTCAACCTGACGTACCGGCAGGGCAAGGACCTGCCGCAGCTGCGCCACGGCTTTTCGGATTCGCACTTCATCTGCTTTCCGTACGAGACGCGCCGCACCGGCATCCATACCGCGGGCCCGGTGCGCCGCCCGATGGACCTGGCACAGGCCATGGAGGACGCGACCGGGGCCGCGCTGAAGGCGATCCAGGTGATCGAGAACGCGCAGCTCGGGCGCGCCGCGCACCCGCGCTCGGGCGACCTGTCCTACCCGATCGTGCGGCTGGAAGGCTGCACGCAGTGCAAGCGCTGCACCGTGGAATGCCCGTTCGGCGCCATCGACGAGGA
>SCUH01000136.1 GCA_004298295.1 Betaproteobacteria bacterium
CCGGCCGCCGCGGGTCGGGCGCAATCCCAAGTCCGGCGAGAAGGTGCACGTGCCGGAGAAGTACGTGCCGCACTTCAAGGCGGGCAAGGAATTGCGCGAGCGCGTCGACGCGGCGCAGGCTGCAGCGGCCGCCGCCGCGGCGCCGCAGACGGCGCATCCGTAACGGGTTCCGGGGTCGGTAGTCGCCCCGGACGCGGCCGATCGCGATGCGCATCGTCACCTGGACGATCCGGCTGGCGGCGTTCCTGCTGCTGCTGGCGTTCGCGGCGAAGAACGCCGACCCGGTGACGCTGCGCCTGTTCTTCGACCTGAGCTGGCAACTGCCGCTGGTGGCGCTGCTGCTTGCCTTCTTCGCTGCCGGCGTGCTGTTCGGCCTCGCTGCGATGCTCGGCCCGCTGCTGCGGCAGCGGCGGGAACTCGGGCGTCTGCGGCGCGAGGACCTTGCCGCCGCGGCCGTCGCCGCGCCCGTGCCCACGCAACCGCCGGCCGCGGAATCCTGAGGAGCCGCGGCACCGCGCCTCGAGCCCATGGAATTCGAATACTGGTGGCTGCTGGGTTTCCCGCTGTTCTTCGGCCTCGGCTGGATGGCGGCCCGCATCGACATCCGGCACCTGGTGCGCGAATCGCGCGCGCTGCCGCGTTCGTATTTCAAGGGTCTCAATTTCCTGTTGAGCGAGCAGCCGGACAAGGCGATCGAGGCGTTCATCGAGGTCGTCAAGGTCGATCCGGCGACGGTCGACCTGCATTTCGCGCTGGGGAACCTGTTTCGCCGGCGCGGCGAGTACGACCGCGCCATCCGCATGCACCAGCACCTGATCGAGCGCGCCGACCTGGGGGCCGAGCAGCGCGCCAATGCGCTGTTCGAACTCGGTCTCGACTACCTCAAGGCCGGAATCCTGGACCGCGCCGAGGAGGTGTTCACGCGCCTCGGCGACGGGCCGCACGCGGCGCAGGCGCGCGTTTCGCTGCTCGAGATCTATCAGGCGGAAAAGGACTGGCCGAAGGCGATCGCGATGGCGCGCGCCATCGAACCCGCGGCCGGCGAGTCGCGCTCGCGCGACATCGCCCAGTTCCTGTGCGAGCTGGCGGCGGGCGAGGCGACGCATTCGCGCCCGGACGCGGCGCGCTCGCACCTCGAGGAGGCGCTGGAGACGCAGCGCAAGTGCGTTCGGGCCAACGTTCTGCTCGGCGACCTGGAGCGCGCAGCCGGCCGTGCCGAGCGCGCGATCGAGCACTGGAAGCGCATCGAGCAGCAGAACCCGGCGTACCTCGCGCTGGTCGCGCAGCGCCTGCTCGAGGCATATCGCGACGCCGGACGGCTGGAAGAGGGACTGACGCTGCTGAGCGGCTACCTCGAGCGCTATCCCTCGCTCGACCTGCTGGACGCGGTGTTCCAGTACACGCTCGAGGCGAAGGGCGCGCAGGCGGCCTACCGCCTGGTGCGCGACGAGTTGCGCCGCAACCCGACGCTGCTCGGCCTCGACCGCCTGATCGAGGCGCAGATCGCCGGCGACGCGCACCCCGAGCGGCGGCGCGACCTCGAGCTGGTCAAGAACCTGGTGCACAGCCACACGCGCAAGCTCGCTCGCTACCGCTGCGAAGGCTGCGGCTTCAAGGCGCGCCAGTTCCACTGGCGCTGCCCGGGCTGCGGCGGCTGGGAGACCTATCCGCCGCGCCGCTCGGAAGAATTCGATCTCGCTCCCTAGGGAAAAATGAAAATCACGCTTGTCGGCACGGGTTACGTTGGACTGGTGACGGGCGCCTGCCTGGCGGACGCGGGTAACCAGGTGTTCTGCCTCGATCTGGACGCGGCCAAGGTGCGCGCGCTGAACGAGGGCCGCATCCCGATCTACGAGCCGGGACTGGAAGCGGTCGTGAAGCGCAACCGCGCCGCCGGGAGAATCGTCTTTTCGACCGATGTCGCGGCGAGCGTCGCGCACGGCGTCTTGCAGTGCATTGCGGTGGGAACGCCCCCCGGGGAAAACGGCTCGGCCGACCTGCAGCACGTGCTCGCGGCGGCGCGCGCGGTGGGACGCCACATGGACGGCTATCGCGTCATCGTCGACAAGTCCACGGTCCCGGTGGGCACCGCCGATCGCGTGCGCGCCGCGGTGGCCGAAGAGCTCGGCGCGCGCGGCGCGCGGCACCAGTTCAGCGTGGTGTCCAATCCCGAGTTCCTCAAGGAAGGCGCCGCGGTCGAGGATTTCATGCGCCCCGACCGCATCATCGTGGGCTCGGAAGACGAGCGCGCCACGCAGCTGCTGCGTGAGCTGTACGCGCCGTTCCAGCGCAATCACGACCGCCTGATGCTGATGAGCGTTCGCTCCGCCGAGCTGACCAAGTATGCGGCCAACGCGATGCTCGCGACCCGCATTTCGTTCATGAACGAGTTGGCGAACCTCGCCGAGCGGCTCGGCGCCGACATCGAGGAGGTGCGCCGCGGCATCGGCTCGGACCCGCGCATCGGCTACCATTTTCTCTACGCCGGCGGCGGCTACGGCGGCTCGTGCTTTCCCAAGGACGTCAAGGCCCTGCAGCGCAGCGCGCAGGAAGCCGCCAGCCCGCTCGGCGTGCTCGCCGCGGTGGAGCGGGCGAACGAGGCCCAGAAGCGCGTGCTCGGCACGAAGATCCGCGCGCGCTTCGGCAGCGATCTTTCCGGCCGGCGCTTTGCCGTGTGGGGCCTTGCGTTCAAGCCGAACACCGACGACCTGCGGGAGGCGCCCAGCCTCACCCTGATCGGCGACCTGCTCGCGGCGGGCGCCGCGGTGCGCGCCTACGATCCGGCCGCGCGCCACGAAGCGCGCGCCCTGTTCCGGGACGAGCCGCGCGTCGCCATCGCCGACTCGGCGCTCGATTGCCTGAGCGACTGCGACGCGCTCGCGATCGTCACCGAGTGGCAGGAATTCCGCAGTCCGGATTTCGCCGAGATGCGGCGCCGCCTGGCGACCCCGGCGATCTTCGACGGACGCAACCTCTATGAGCCGGCGGCGGCGGCGGCCCTGGGTTTCGAGTACTTCCCGATCGGCCGGAAGACATGACGCGGCCGGACACGCGCAAGGCGAGGGTGCTGGTGGTCGGCGACGTGATGCTCGACCGCTACTGGTTCGGCGACGTCGCGCGCATTTCGCCCGAGGCGCCGGTGCCGGTGCTGGGCTTCGAACGGCAGGAGGAGCGCCTCGGTGGCGCCGCCAACGTGGCGAACAACTGCGCGGCGCTCGGCGCGCGCACGCAGCTGCTGTCGGTGATCGGCGATGACGCCGAAGGTTCGCGGCTGCAGCACCTGGCTGAGAAGGCGGGCATCCGGGCCCGGTTGCACCGGGATCCTTCCGTGCAGACGACCCAGAAGCTGCGCATCGTCGCCAGACATCAGCAATTGCTGCGCGTCGACTTCGAGCGCGTGCCGTCGCGGGAGATTCTCGCCTCCAAGCTCGCCGACTTCCGGGCCGCACTGCCTTCGTGCGACGTGGTGATCCTGTCGGACTACGGCAAAGGGGGGTTGGCGCACATTGCGCGCATGATCGGGCTGGCGCGCAAGGCCGGCAAGAAGGTGCTGGTCGATCCCAAGGGCGAGGACTACGCGCGCTACCGCGGCGCGCACGTCATGACCCCGAACCGCGCCGAGCTGCGCGAGGTGGTGGGCCGCTGGAAGAACGAAGCCGATCTCGGGCGCCGCGCGCAGCGGCTGCGCCGCCAGCTCGGGCTCGAGGCGCTGCTGCTGACGCGCTCCGAGCAGGGCATGACGCTCTACACCCGGCGCGGCGCGCGGCACGTCAAGGCCGAGGCACGCGAGGTGTACGATGTGAGCGGCGCGGGGGACACCGTGATCGCCGCGCTCGGCGCGATGCTCGGCGCGGGCGCGGGGCTGGAGCAGGCGGTGCGCGTCGCCAACCGCGCCGCCGGCATCGTGGTCGGCAAGCTGGGCGTCGCGGTGGCGACGCGGCGCGAAGTCTTCGCATAGGGGCAAGGATGCTTTACGTCGTCACCGGCGCCGCCGGGTTCATCGGCTCGAGGCTGGTCGCAGCGCTCAATCGCGAGGGCATCCGCGAGATCCTCGCGGTGGACAATCTGCAGAGCGCCGACAAGTTCCGCAATCTCGTCGGCTGCGAGATCCAGGACTATCTCGACAAGCGCGATTTCCTGGCGCGGCTCGAAGCCAACGAATTCGAGGGGCTGTTCGAGGCGGTGCTGCACCAGGGCGCGTGCTCGGACACGATGCAGAGCGACGGCCGCTACATGATGGAGAACAACTACCGCTACTCGCGGGCGCTGCTCGACTGGTGCCAGGACGAGGAGGTGCCGTTCGTCTACGCGTCGTCGGCCTCGGTCTACGGCGCGGGGCGCGTGTTCGCCGAGGCGCGCGCCAACGAGGGCCCGCTCAACATCTACGGCTACTCCAAGTTCCTCTTCGACCAGCACGTGCGCCAGCGGCTCGCGGCGCGCACGGCGCAGATCCTCGGGCTGCGCTACTTCAACGTCTACGGGCCGAACGAGCGCCACAAGGGGCGCATGGCTTCGGTCGCCTTGCATGCCTTCAACCAGTTCATGGCCGAGGGCCGCATCCGGCTTTTCGTCGGCTCCGACGGCTACGCCGACGGCGAGCAGCGGCGCGACTTCGTGCACGTCGACGACGTCGTCGAGGTCAACCTGCATTTCCTCGCGCAGCGCGAAGTCTCCGGCATCTTCAACTGCGGCACCGGGCGCGCGCAGAGCTTCAATGAAGTCGCGGCCGCGGTGGTGAACACGGTGCGCGCCGCGCGCGGCGAGCCGCCGCTTGCGCCCGGCGAACTGGCGGCGCGCGGCCTGATCGAGTACATCCCCTTTCCGCCGCCGCTCCTCGGCAAGTACCAGAGCTTCACGCAGGCCGACCTGGCGCAGTTGCGCGCGGCCGGCTACGCGGGCGAATTCAGGACGGTGCAGCAGGGCGTTGCCGCCTACGTCGAGGAACTGCTCAAGCCATGAAGCGCACGATCGAGGATTTCATCGGCGAGACGCCGCTCGCGCGCCTGCAGCGCCTGCCCGGCCCCGCGGCGGCGCGCAACGGCAACGTCGTTCTCGCCAAGCTCGAAGGCAACAATCCCGCCGGTTCGGTGAAGGACCGGCCCGCGATCTCGATGATCCGCCGCGCCGAGGAGCGCGGCACGATCCGCAAGGGCGACACGCTGATCGAGCCGACCTCGGGCAACACCGGCATCGCGCTCGCCATGGCGGCGGCGATCCGCGGCTACCGCATGGTGCTGATCATGCCCGAGCACCTCTCGGTCGAGCGCCGGCAGACGATGCGCGCCTTCGGCGCCGAAATCATCCTGACGCCGCAGAAAGGCGGCATGGAAGCCGCGCGCGACCTGGCCGAAAGCATGGTGCGCGAGGGCAGGGGCACGATGCTCGACCAGTTCGCCAACCCGGACAATCCGCTCGCGCATTACGAGGGCACGGCGCCGGAGATCTGGCGCGACACCGGCGGCGCGATCACGCACTTCGTCTCCTCCATGGGCACCACCGGCACGATCATGGGCTGCGCGCGTTTCTTCAAGGGAAAGAACGCCGCGATCCAGATCATCGGCTGCGAGCCCGCGGAAGGCTCGCAGATTCCGGGCATCCGCAAGTGGCCCGAGGCTTACCTGCCGAAGATCTACGACCGGTCGCGCGTCGACCGGCTGGAGCCCGTCAGCCAGGCGGACGCCGAGAACATGGCGCGGCGGCTGGCGCGCGAGGAGGGCATTTTCGCGGGCATCTCCTCGGGCGGCGCCGTGGCGGTGGCGCTGCGTATCGCGCGCGAGCTGAAGAACGCCGTCATCGTGACCATCATCTGCGACCGCGGCGACCGTTATCTCTCGACCGGCGTGTTCCCGGACTGAATGACGCCGGTCCTCGCGTTCGACATCGAGACGGTGCCGGATTGCGCCGGCATCCGGCGCCTTTACGACCTGCCGGAATCGCTGCCCGACCACGAGGTGGCCGAGGTCGCGTTCCAGAAGCGGCGCACCCAGACCGGCAGCGATTTCCTCGCGCCGCACCTGCAGCGCGTGGTGGTGATCTCCTGCGTGCTGCGCGACGCCGAGGGCATCCGCATCTGGTCGATCGGCGAGCCCGAGGCCGACGAGGCTGCCGCCATCCAGCGCTTCTTCGACGGCGTCGAGAAGCTCGTGCCGCAGCTCGTGTCCTGGAACGGTGGCGGCTTCGACCTGCCCGTGCTCGCCTACCGGGGCCTCGCGCGCGGCGTGCAGGCGGCCAAGTTCTGGGACCAGGGCGAGGACGACAAGGACTTCCGCTGGAACAGCTATGTCTCGCGCTACCACGCGCGGCATCTCGACCTGATGGACGTGCTCGCGATGTACCAGCCGCGCAACAATGCGCCGCTCGACGAAGTGGCGCAGATCGCCGGGCTGCCGGGCAAGATCGGCATCGGCGGCGCCGCGGTGTGGCCGGCTTACCGCGAGGGGCGCATCGCCGAGATCCGCAGCTACTGCGAGGCCGACACCGCCAATACCTACCTGCTCTGGCTGCGCTTCCAGTTGTTGCGCGGCGCGCTGAACGCGAAGCAGTACCGCGCCGAGCGCGAGCTGCTGCGCGCGCACCTCGAGCGCCTGGGCGAGCCGCACTGGCGCGAATTCCTGCAGCGTTGGAAGGAAGATTGACGCTCGCGGTGCTCGCGCTCGACGCCGACGGACGCGGCGTGGCGCGCAATCCGGACGGCAAGGTCGTGTTCGTGGAGGGCGCGCTCGCCGGCGAAATCGTCGAGGCGCGGCTGGTTCGCAGCCGGCGCTCCTTCGACCTGATGCGAGCCACCGCGGTGCTGCAGGAGTCGAGCGGGCGCCGCGCGCCGCGCTGCGCCTATTTCGGCGTCTGCGGGGGCTGCGCCACGCAACACGCCGATGCCCGCACGCAGGTCGCCGCCAAGCAGCGCGGGCTCGAGGACTGCCTGCAGCGCATCGGCAAGGTCGAGCCGGGCTGCATCCTGGCGCCGATTCATGGCGAGGAATGGGGCTACCGGCGACGCGCCCGGCTCTCGGTGCGCTATCTGGTCGGCAAGGGCGTGGCGATGGTCGGCTTTCGCGAACGCAGATCCACCTTTGTCGCCGACATGGACACTTGCGAGGTGTTGCCACCGCGCGTGGCGGCGCTGATTCCCGGATTGCGCCCTCTGGTGGCGTCGTTGTCGATTCGCGATCGCTTGCCGCAAATCGAGGTCGCGGTCGGCGATGACGCGGTGGCGCTGGTGTTCCGGCACCTGCTGCCTTTGACTGCCGCAGACGAGGCCGCGCTGCGCGATTTTGCGCAGCAGACCGGCGTCCGGGTCTGGCTGCAGCCGGGCGGGCCGGACAGCGCGCATCCCTTCGCCCCCGAATCGGGGCCGGCGCTGCATTACACGCTGCCGGAGTTCGGCGTGCGCATCGAATTCCGTCCGACCGATTTCACGCAGGTGAACCACGGCGTCAACCGCCTGCTCGTCGCGCGCGCGGTGCGGCTGCTCGACCCGCAACCGGGCGAACGCATCGCGGATCTGTTCTGCGGCCTGGGAAATTTCGCGCTGCCGATGGCGCGCGGCGGCGCGCAGGTGACCGGATTCGAGGGCAGCGCCGGGCTGGCGGAGCGGGCGCGGCAGAACGCGGCATTGAACGGGCTGGACGTGCGCTTCGAAAGCGCGGATCTGGCCCGGCACGGTATCGGCGCGTTCGGCCCCTTCGACAAGCTGCTCCTCGACCCGCCGCGCGAGGGTGCGGTCGAACTGATCAAGGCGCTGCCGCCGGGCTGGCCGCGGCGGATCGTCTACGTGTCCTGCGACCCGGCGACGCTGGCGCGCGACGCCGGGGTCCTGGTGCACGTGCAGGGATTCGCCCTGAGCGCCGCCGGGGTGGTCAACATGTTTCCCCACACCGCGCACGTCGAGTCGATCGCGCTCTTCGAGCGCTAGAAGTGAAAAGGCGCCCGCAGGCGCCCCTCTCAGGCACTGCGCGCCTTCAGTCGCGCTCGCCCGCCAGCGCCATCAGCAGGTGCAGCAGGTTGGCGAAGATGTTGAACAGGCTCATGTAGACGCCCGTAGCGGCCATGATGTAGTTGGTTTCGCCGCCGCGGATGATGCGCTGCAGGTCATAGAGCAGGAACAGCGAGAACACCACCACCACCAGCGTCGAGATCGTCAGCGCCAGCGCCGGGATCTGCAGCCAGAGGTTGGCGAGCATCGCCACCAGCAGGGCGAGCATGCCGACGAACAGGAACTTCCCCATGAAGCTGAAGTCGCGCTTGGCCGTCGCTGCAATCGCGCCCATCGCGAGGAAGATCGCGCCGGTGCCCACCGCCGCATAGCCCACCAGCGCCATGCCGTTCTTCAGCGACAGGGCAACGTTCAGCAGCGGCCCCAGGAACCAGCCCAGCAGGCCGGTCATCAGCAGCAGGAGCGCCACCCCGATGCCGCTGTTGCGGTTGGCGGCGATGCCAAACTGCAGTCCGATGACGGCGGCGAGCATCACCACGGTGCTGATGATCGGGTTCGCCGTGATGATGCTGCTGGTTGCAATGCCGATATACGCGCCGATTGCCGTCGGCACCATGGTCAGGGCCAGCAGCAGATAGGTATTGCGCAGAACCTTTTGCGAAGGTGCCGGGACAACTGCACTCTGCGGCAGCGTGTAGTCGCTGCCCTGATCGATGCGGACGGGCTTGAGTTCGGGTTGCATGGCTCTATCCTCCGTTGAGGGGCTTTCCTCGCCCCACGCTTAAGACTACCAAAGCGCGCGGAAGTTTCATACCGCGGCAACCGCTAAAATGCGGCCGCACCAGGGGTTTTTCAATGGGGAAGGGTGGCAGAGCGGTCTAATGCACCGGTCTTGAAAACCGGCATCCGGCAACGGATCGTGGGTTCGAATCCCACCCCTTCCGCCAGACGTCCACCCGGCGGGCGCTCATTGCAATCGATACGGCTCGAACTGCAGGTCCTGCAACTCATCGCCCAGCATCACGATCGCGCCGTCGCGGCGGTTGTTGCCGGTGTCGGAGAATTCGAACGTGTAGGTGCGCACGATCCGCAGCCTGCCATCGTCGTCGCGCGCGAGCCGCAGGCGCGCGAACGACACCGTGTCGTCGAGAAACTGCAGTCCATAGCGCTCGCAGGCCGAGCGCCCGGCTTTGAGCGCGCGCTCGCGCGCGCGCAGGCTGTCGGCCCACAGCAGGGCGACCGCGACGAGCAGCAGGATGGCAATCAATTCCGTGAAAGGCGGCACCGGGACAATGATGGCGGACGAGTCCGCGCGCAGATTCTAGCCAAAGCGACCCCTGCGGCACGCGCATTCCGCTAGAATTCGCCCTTTCCGCGCGCCTGCATGGCCCTCATCGTCCAGAAGTTCGGCGGCACCTCGGTTGGCACGGTCGAGCGCATCCGCAACGTCGCGCGGCGCGTCGCCAAGTGGAAGGCGGCGGGCCACGACGTGGTGGTCGTGCCCTCGGCGATGGCGGGCGAGACCAACCGCCTGATCGCGCTGGCGAAGGAAATCCAGCCCAATCCCGACCCGCGCGAACTCGACGTGGTCGCCTCGACCGGCGAGCAGGTGAGCATCGGCCTGCTCTCGATGGCGTTGATGGAGCTCGGCGTCAGGGCGAAGAGCTACACCGGCTGGCAGGTGAAGTTCCTCACCGATTCCGCCTACACGCGCGCGCGCATCGTCTCGATCGACGAGGAGCGCATCCGCGCCGACCTCAAGCAGGGTTGCGTCGTCGTGGTCGCAGGTTTTCAGGGCGTGGACCAGGCCGGTAACATCACCACGCTCGGCCGCGGCGGCTCGGACACCTCCGCAGTGGCGCTCGCCGCGGCGCTCAAGGCCGACGAGTGCCAGATCTACACCGACGTCGACGGCGTCTATACGACCGACCCGCGCATCGTGCCCGGGGCGCGGCGCCTGCGCACCATCACGTTCGAGGAAATGCTCGAGATGGCGAGCGTGGGCTCCAAGGTGCTGCAGATCCGCTCGGTGGAATTCGCCGGCAAGTACAGGGTGCCGACGCGCGTGCTCTCCAGCCTGACGGACCCGCTGCTGCCGGTGGAGACCGAGGCGCGCTCGGGCACGCTCATCACTTTCGAGGAAGACCCGCACATGGCGATGGAAAAAGCCGTCATTTCCGGCGTTGCGGCGCAACGCGACGAAGCGAAGATCACCGTGCACAGCGTGCCCGACAAGCCGGGCATCGCCTACGCGATCCTGGGGCCGATCGCCGACGCGCACATCGAAGTCGACGTCATCGTGCAGAACGTGAGCCACGACGGCATGACCGACCTGTCGTTCACCGTGGCGCGCGCCGATCTGGCGAAGGCGCTCAAGCTGCTGCGCGAACAGGTGCAGCCGCACATCCAGTGCAGGGACGTGACCGGCGAGGAGCGCATCGCCAAGATCTCGATCGTGGGCATGGGCATGCGCTCGCACGCCGGCATCGCCGCCAAGATGTTCCGCACGCTTGCCGAGGAGGGCATCAACATCGAGATGATCTCGACCTCGGAGATCAAGATCACGGTGGTGGTGGACGAGAAGTACACCGAGCTCGCGGTGCGCGTGCTGCACAAGGCGTTCGAGCTCGAGCAGGAGTAAACTGCGGCCCGCGGGTGCAGGCCCGCGGCGGAAATCAGGAGTGATGCCCGAGTGGCCGAAGGGGGCGCCCTGCTAAGGCGTTATACGGGCAAAACCCGTATCGAGGGTTCGAATCCCTCTCACTCCGCCAACACCTTCGCGTCCCCGATAAGAACCGGCTTGAAACCGGCTGGTGGCGCCTTCTCGATCTGCACGGTGACGCTCAGCTTGTCTGACGCCTTCTCGCTATTGACGAGCTGCAGGAGCGGCTTGGGGTAGCCCCAGACCTTGAGGGTGATCTCGAGCCGGTCGGCAGTCTTCGGATCCAGCTTCGCGTACTCGATCGCGATCTCGTTCGCGCCCGGCTTGAGCAACGCATGACGCTCGCGCACGCTGGGCGCTGCCTTGGCCGCCATCGAGTGGTCCTTGCTGAACAGCAGCATGGCCTCCGCTCCGCCGCCCTTCACTCCGCTGTCGATGCCGTTGACGAGCACCTTCACCCGGTAGCCGTAGCCCATCACCGACAGGTCAGCATCCACACCGCGTTCCGGCACCGTGGCGCCGCGTGCGGCGAAGGCCATCAATGCGCAAGCAATGACCGCGAGGAACCGAATGCCTTTCATACGAGATCCTTTCGGAAGTGCGTTGCTGACGTGGCCGGGGCTGGGTCGACCGGGAATCCGGTCTGCCTGATCTGTTCGATCATCGGCCGCGGATCGCCGAAGGTCAGGAATTCCACGT
>SCUH01000137.1 GCA_004298295.1 Betaproteobacteria bacterium
GACGGCACCCTCGGGGTGCCGTTTTTTTTTCCTGATAGGCTTGCGGCGGCGTGGACATCTTCCTGCAGCAGCTGATCAACGGCGTCACGCTGGGCGCGGTGTACGCCGTGGTCGCACTCGGCTACACGATGGTGTATGGAATCATCCAACTGATCAACTTCGCTCACGGCGAAGTGGTGATGATCGGCGCCATGGTGGCGTTCACCGTGATCACACTGCTGGCGGCAGGCGGCATGCCGCCGCTCCTGGTGGTGCTCATCGGCACGGCCTGCGCGGTGCCCGTGTGCATGGCGATCGGCTACGCCATGGAGCGCCTCGCCTACCGGCCGCTGCGCCGCGCGCCGCGCCTCGCCCCGCTCATCACCGCGATCGGCATCTCGATCATCCTGCAGCATCTCGCGATGCTGGTCTGGACACGCAACGTGATTGCGTTTCCGCAGATCATCAAGACCGAGATCTACGACGTCGCCGGTGCCACCATTACCAGCGTGCAGCTCGCAATCCTCGCCCTGTGCGTGGCGCTGATGGCGGGCCTGGCCTGGCTGGTGTATCGCACGCGCCTCGGTACCGCCATGCGCGCAACCGCGCAGAACCCGCAGATCGCCGGCCTCATGGGAGTGAACATCGACCGCGTCATCGCGGCGACCTTCCTGATCGGCGCCGCTCTTGGCGCCGTGGCCGGTGTGATGGTGGGCACTTACTACGGCGTGGCCCAATACACGATGGGGTCCTTGCTCGGCCTGAAGGCGTTCGCCGCAGCGGTGCTCGGCGGCATCGGCAATATCCCGGGTGCCATGGTCGGCGGGATCGTGCTCGGCGTGGTCGAGGCGCTGGGCGCGGGCTATATCGGGGAACTTACCGACCTGTGCCATCTCGCCGGCCTGTCCGAAGCGCTCGCCCAGCGATGCGCGGTCGATTCGCACTTCGTGCTGTTCGGCTCGAACTATCAGGATGTATTTGCTTTCCTGGTGCTGATAACGGTGCTCGTGCTGCGGCCGTCGGGGCTGCTGGGCGAGCGGGTCGGCGACCGGGCATGAGGGCGCTGTTCGACACCCGCGGTAACCGCGCGCTCGTCTGGCTCGGGGTGGTGGTCGTCGGGCTGGCGTTGCTGGCACTGCCCTTCGCGCTCGCCGCCGCGGGCACCGCGTGGGTGCGCATTGCAAACTTCGCCATCCTCTATGTGCTGCTCGCGCTCGGTCTGAACATCGTGGTGGGATTCGCCGGTTTGCTCGACCTTGGTTACATCGCGTTCTACGCGATCGGCGCCTACGCCTACGCGCTGCTCGCCGGCCCGCATTTCGGCATCCACCTGCCCTTCTGGGTCGTGCTGCCGATCGGCGCCGCGCTGGCGGCGATCTTCGGCATCGTGCTCGGCGCGCCGACGCTCAAGCTGCGGGGTGACTATCTGGCCATCGTCACGCTGGGGTTCGGCGAAATCATCCGCATCCTGCTGAACAACCTGTCGCGCCCCGTGAACATCACCAACGGGCCCCAGGGTCTGGCGCGCATCGATCCGTTCCGCATCGGTCCGCTCGACCTCTCGAGCACCGATCGCTGGCTCGGCCTCGCCTTCAGCGGGCCGTTGAAGTACTACTACCTGCTGCTCCTGTTCGTGCTGGCCATCATCGTCATCAATCTGCGCCTGCAGAATTCGCGCATCGGCCGCGCCTGGGAGGCGGTGCGCGAGGACGAGATCGCGGCGCGCGCCATGGGCATCGACACGACGCGCATCAAGCTGCTCGCCTTTGCCATGGGCGCCACCTTCGGCGGCATTGCGGGCGGCATGTTCGCCGCCATCCAGACCTTTATCTCGCCCGAGAGCTTCGTGCTGGTGGAGTCGATCATGGTGGTGGCCATGGTGGTGTTGGGCGGCATGGGCAACGTCTGGGGCGTGATCCTGGGGGCGCTGCTGCTGTCGTTCGTGCCCGAGATCCTGCGCTGGACCGTGGAGCCGGTGCAGCACGCCCTGTTCGGCCGGCAATGGATCGATCCGGAGGTGATCCGGATGCTGATCTTCGGCTTCGCGCTGGTGCTGGTGATGCGGTTCCGTCCGGCGGGATTGCTGCCCTCGGCCGTCAGAAAACGCGAACTCGCGGAGCGCCGGTCGTGAAGGCGCTGCTCCAGGCGGGCGGCATCAGCAAGAGGTTTGGCGGGCTGCAGGCGCTCGCCGCGGTCTCCTTTGCCATTGCGCCTGGCGAAATCTATGGCCTGATCGGTCCGAACGGCGCAGGCAAGACCACGCTGTTCAACGTATTGACCGGGATCTACGGGCCCGACGCGGGCAGTTTCAGTTTCGACGGCGCGCTGCTCACCGGCCGCGCGCCGCACGAGGTTGCCGCAGCCGGGATCGCGCGCACCTTCCAGAACATCCGCCTGTTCGCGAACCTCTCGGCGCTCGAGAATGTCATGATCGGACGGCACGTGCGCAGCCATGCCGGCGTGCTCGGGGCGATCCTGCGCAACCGGAGCACGCTGGCCGAGGAAGCCGCCATCGAGCGCCGCGCGGCGGAACTGCTCGATTACGTGGGCATTCACGCGCGCGCCAACGACCCTGCGGGGAGTCTGTCCTACGGCGATCAGCGTCGCCTGGAGATCGCGCGTGCGCTCGCCACCGAACCGAAGCTGCTTGCGCTCGACGAGCCCGCCGCGGGAATGAACGCCTCGGAAACCGTGGCGTTGCGCAGGCTGCTCGAGGCGATCCGGGCGGACGGAACCACGATCCTGCTCATCGAGCACGACATGCGCCTGGTGATGAATGTCTGCGACCGGGTGCTGGTGCTGGACTACGGCGAGCGCATCGCCGAAGGCATGCCCGCGGAGGTGCAGCGCGATCCGAAAGTGATCGAAGCCTATCTCGGGGTCGCCTCCGCACATGTTGCTTGAGCTCCGGGGACTGGAAGTCCGCTATGGCGGCATCCGCGCCGTCAAGGGGATCGACCTCGCAATCGGGGCGGGCGAACTGGTTTGCCTGATCGGTGCCAATGGCGCCGGCAAGAGTTCGACCTTGCGGGCGGTCTGCGGCCTCATCCCGGCGTACGCCGGAGCGGTGCACTACGACGGTGCCGATGTCGCGGGAGCCCCGGTTTACGAGCTGCCGCGTCGCGGACTCGTGATGGTCCCCGAAGGCCGCGGCATCTTCGCGCAGCTCACCGTGGAAGAGAATCTGGCTATGGGCGCGTTCGCGCGCGACGGCGCCGACGCGGCGAGCGATCTCGAACGCCAGTTCCAGTCCTTTCCGCGGCTCAAGGAACGCCGCCGGCAGACCGCCGGCACGCTCTCCGGCGGGGAACAGCAGATGCTCGCCATCGGGCGCGCGCTCATGGCCCGCCCGAAGTTGCTGCTGCTGGATGAACCGTCAATGGGCCTTGCGCCCCTGCTGGTCGCCAAGATCTTCGCCATCGTGCGCGAGATCGCGGCCCAGGGCGTCACGATTCTGCTGGTGGAACAGAACGCGAGGCTCGCGCTGGAGGTCGCGGATCGCGGCTACGTCATGGAGTCCGGGAGCATCGGGCTGGCCGGCGAGGCGCGGCACCTGCTTGCAGATCCGAGGGTGCGCGAGGCGTACCTGGGCGAAGGCGCGACCTGAGGCCACGCCGAGGCGATTATCAGTATCATTGCAGGCCCCATGCACCTCACTGCTTCCCGGTGGCTGCGAATTGTCCTCTTGGGCGCATCGCTTGCCGCCCTGGCGCAGGAGCTGGTCGGCATCACGGAGGCGCAGATCGCCAAGCTCGCGGCGCAATTCGGGCCGGTGGCGAAAACGCGCCTCAGCGGCTGGCGCGATTTGCTCAACAACCCCAAGTACAAGAAGCTGCCGGAAGAGGAAAAACTCCGGGTGGTGAACGATTTCATGAACCACACCCAGTTCATCAGCGACCTCAAGCACTGGGGCAAGGAAGACTACTGGGCGACACCGGTCGAGTTCCTGTCGACCGACGGCGGCGACTGCGAAGACTATTCGATCGCCAAGTACTTCACGCTGCGCGCGCTCGGCGTCCCGGACGAAAAGCTGCGCATCACCTATGTCAAGGAACTGGTCGTATACAATGAACCGCACAT
>SCUH01000138.1 GCA_004298295.1 Betaproteobacteria bacterium
CATGCCGACGTTCCACCACTTGCCGCGCTGCGGGTGGTCGAGCTCGACCCACATGTCGCGGCCGCGCACGTGCTCGTCGTGCGTCAGGTCCTCGGTCGACATGACCGGCCCGCAGGGCACCTCGAGCGGGTTGAGGATCGCCATCAGCTCGCGCTTGGTGTACCTGAGCGCGAACTCGCCGATGATCTCCCACATCTGGTTCTGGTTCCTGCGCCGGTCCGCGATCTTGGCGAACTTGGGGTCGCTGACCAGATCCGGCATGCCGACATCGGGCCCGATGCGCCTGGCGAGCGCCTCCCACACCGCCTCCTGCACGACGATGTAGAGGAAATCGTTGGGGCCGCCCGGCTTGCAGCGGATGGCGTTCCCCAGCTGGCCGCCGCCCGAATCGTTGCCGGCGCGCGGCACCGCGCCCATGCCCTTGTGGGTCGGCACCGAATACTCCGGCATGTCTCCCCGTGTCAGGCGCTGGTGGTCGCGGAACTTGACGCGGCACAGGTTCATGATGCCGTCCATCATCGCCACCTCGACGTACTGGCCCTTGCCGGTGCGCTCGCGCTGGCGCAGCGCCGCAAGCAGCCCGATCGCGAGGTGCAGCCCGGTGCCCGAGTCGCCGATCTGCGCGCCGGTGACGTACGGCGGCCCCTCCGGAATGCCGGTCGTGCTCATCGCGCCGCCCATCGCCTGCGCGACGTTCTCGTAGGCCTTGAAGTCCGCGTACGGGCCGGTGGAGCCGAAGCCCTTGATCGAGCCCATGACGATCTTCGGGTTGAGTTCGTGGATCTTCTCCCAGGTGAAACCGAAGCGGTCGAGCACGCCCGGGCCGAAGTTCTCCATGATGATGTCGCACTTCTTCAGCAGGTCGACGAACACCTGCTTGCCCTCGGCGCTCTTCATGTTGACGGTGATCGAGCGCTTGTTGCAGTTGAGCATCGTGAAATACAGGCTGTCGGCGTTCGGCACGTCGCGCAGCTGGCCGCGCGTGGCATCGCCGGCCGGGTTCTCGAACTTGATCACATCGGCGCCCATCCAGGCGAGCAGCTGCGAGCAGGTCGGCCCCGCCTGCACGTGCGACATGTCGAGGATGCGGATTCCCTTGAGTGCTTCCATTCGGATCTCCAGAGACCTATTTCTTTTTCGCGGTCGGATTCAAGGCCGTGATGCGACCGCTCTCCGTGCCGGCGCCTTCATCGATCACGGCGTTGATGAGCGTGGGCTTGCGCGAGAGGATCGCTTGTTCCATGGCCTTGCGCAACTCGGCCGGGGACGTGGCGTACACGCCCACGCCGCCGAAGGCCTCCATCAGCTTCTCGTAGCGCGCATCCTTGACGAACACCAGCGGCGCGGGATCGCGGCCGCCGGTGGGATTGCGTTCGTCGCCGCGGTAGACGCCGTTGTTGTTCAGGATCACGACGCAGACCGGCAAGTCATACCGGCACAGGGTCTCGACTTCCATGCCCGAGAAGCCGAAGGCGCTGTCGCCCTCGATCGCGATCACCGGCTGTCCGCTCACCACCGCGGCGGCAACGGCAAAGCCCATGCCGATACCCATCACGCCCCAGGTGCCGACGTCCAGCCGCTTTCTCGGCCGGTACATGTCGACGATGCTGCGGGTGAAGTCGAGCGCGTTGGCGCCTTCGTTGACGAGTATTGCGTCCGGGTTCGCCTTGATGATGTCGCGCACCACGGCGAGCGCGCTGTGGAAGTTCATCGGCACCGGATTCCTGGCCAGGGTCTCGGCCATCTTGGCGAGGTTCTTGTTCTTGCGCTCCGCGACGGCATCGAGCCACTCGGCGGGCGGCTTGACCCAGTTGGGCCCGATGCCGGCGAGCACGGCCGACACGCAGGAACCGATGTCGCCGACCACCGGGGCGTCGATGCGCACGTTGCTGTCCGCCTCCTGCGGCGAGATATCGATCTGGATGAACTTCTGGGCGCCCCACTCCTTTTGTGACTGGCCGCCCCAGGTCTTGCCCTTGCCATGCGAGAGCAGCCAGTTCAGGCGCGCACCGATCAGCATCACCACGTCGGCCTCGGGCAGCACGAACGAGCGGGCGGCGGAAGCGCACTGCGGATGCGTGTCGGGCAGCAGGCCCTTGGCCATGGACATCGGCAGGTACGGGATAGCGGTCTTCTCGATCAGGTCGCGAATCTGCGCGTCGGCCTGGGCGTAGGCGGCGCCCTTGCCGAGCAGGATGAGCGGACGCCTGGCGCCCTTGAGCAGCTCGAGCGCGCGCTGCACGGCCTCGCCGGCCGGGATCTGGCGCGGCGCGGGGTCGACCACCTTGATCAGCGACTTGGCGGCCGCGGCGGCGTCAATGCTTTGCGGGAAGAGCCTCGCCGGCAAGTCGAGATAGACGCCGCCCGGGCGGCCGGAGACGGCGGCACGGATGGCGCGCGCGACGCCCACACCGATGTCCTCGGCGTGCAGCACGCGGAACGCGGCCTTGGCGAGCGGCTTGGCGATGGCCAACTGATCCATCTCTTCGTAGTCGCCCTGCTGCAGGTCGACGATCTCGCGCTCGCTCGAGCCGCTGATGAGGATCATCGGGAAGCAATTGGTCGTGGCGTTGGCGAGTGCCGTCAAGCCGTTGAGGAATCCGGGGGCGGATACCGTCAGGCAGATGCCCGGTTTTTGCGTCATGAAGCCTGCGATGGCGGCGGCATTGCCGGCGTTCTGCTCGTGGCGGAACGAAATCACGCGCATGCCCGCGGCCTGAGCCTTGCGGGTGAGGTCGGTGATCGGGATGCCGGGCAGACCGAAGATCGTGTCGATGCCGTTGAGTCTGAGCGCATCGATGACCAGATGAAAGCCGTCGGTCACTGGTGTTTGTGCATCAGCGGCGACTTGCGGTTCGACGGTGCCCATGAGCTGCCTCCTGTGAGGGACCGCTATGGTAAGAATCGCCCCGACGACCCGGCCTTGACTGCGGTCAAGGGTCTAGAATTCGGAGGCCCGAGCGGCTCCAAGAAACGCCATGACAACCCTTGCCTCGCACCCGCAGCGCAACACCATCCGCCTGCAGCTGCGCCAGTGCCTGCTGTTAGCCGCCCTGCGCCGCGACCAGTGGGAGCAGCTCGAGCCGCTGCTCGTGGTCGGCGAGTACCGCAAGGGCGATCACCTCGTGCACCAGGGCGACGAGGAAATGGAGCAGTTCTTCGTCCTCGACGGCATGGTCAAGCGCGTGGTCTCCAACCCCGAAGGCCGGGAGATGATCCTGCGCTTCGCCGGCAGCACGGAAATGGACACCTCCTACGCCGCCTGGCGGCTGCGGACGCCGATTCCCTACTCGATCGTCGCCGTCACCCGGGTGCGCACGGCCGAGCTGCCGATGCCGCAGTGGGTCGATTTCCTCGAGCGGCACGCGGACCTCAAGGCACGCTTCGAGTACGAGGTGATGAAGCTCATGTCCGAGGTCATGGCGCACACCATCACCCTGCACCTGCTGGACGCGCCCGGGCGGCTGTCGCGCTTCCGCCGCAAGCACTCCGATCTGGCCGGACGCATACCGAAGAAGGAGTTGGCCGCGTACCTCAATCTCACGCCCGAGACGCTGTCGCGCTTGAAGCGCAAGCTGGGGCGTTTCTTCTAGCGCTGCGGGGTTCCGCCTAATCCCCCCGCGCCCGCCGTACCAGCCAGCCGAGCAGCGGCCATGCGAGCAGCAGCAGCGCCAGCCCGGTCATCCCGCCGACCAGCGCGTTCGAGAAGAACACGGTCACGTCGCCCTGTGATATCAGCATCGCCTGGCGGAACGACGATTCGGCGTTGTCGCCGAGCACGATCGCGAGCACCAGCGGCGCGAGCGGATAGCGCAGCTTCTTGAAGAAATAGCCGACGATGCCGAAGACCACCATCATCCAGACGTCGAAGATG
>SCUH01000139.1 GCA_004298295.1 Betaproteobacteria bacterium
CGCGGTCGTTGGTGATCGCGTGCAGGAAGTGCAGGAACATGCGCGCATAGGGGTTCATCGAACCCGAGATGTCGCACAGCACCACCAGCGGCGGATGGACCTCCTGCGGGCTGCCGCGCAGCAGCGGGATCACGTCGCCGCCGTCGCGCAGGCTCTCGCGCAGCGTGGCGCGCAGGTCGACGCGCGCGCCGCGCGCCGCCGCGCGGTAACGGCGCGTGCGGATCCGGGGCAGCGGCAGGCGCAATTCCTGCAGCATCTTCTTCGCCGCGGCCAGCTCGGCGGCCGACATGGTGTCGAAGTCCATGCGCTGCAGGATCTCGCGCGACGAAAAGGTCAGGCGCGCGTCCAGCTCCACCTTGTGCTCCTCGGGCGGCGGCTCGGGCGGTTTGCGCTGCGCGAACAGCGCGTCCGAGAGCCGCTGGCTCTGTTCCCGGTCCCGTGCGGCGCGGCCGTAGGTCTTCGGCAGCAGCGCCTGCATCATCTTCTCCACCAGCTGCGGGTCGCGCCAGAAGATGCTGAAGGCCTGATCGAAGAGCGGGCGCTGCTCCTGCTTCGACAGCAGCACCGCGGACATCGTCCAGTACCAGTCCTCGCGCCGGTGGCAGTCCGACAGTTCGAGCGCCTTGACGCAATCGAGCACCCGGTCCGGGCCGATGCGCAGCCCCGCAGCGCGCAGCAGGCGCGCGAAATGCATGACGTTTTCCGCCAGCCGGCCGCGCGATGCGGTCAGATCGAGCTGTGGAAACATCTAAGCCGTCGCTGCGGCCTTCGCCTCGCTGACGAGCCGGCCGGCTTCCTCGCCGGCGATGCGCTCGATGTCGTCCTGGTACTTGAGCAGCACGCCGAGCGTGTTGTTCACCGTTTCGGGATCGAGCGCGATGCGGTCGAGCGCCACCAGGCAGTTGGCCCAGTCGATGGTTTCCGCCACGCCCGGCAGCTTGAACAGGTCGACCGTTCGCAGCCGCTGCACGAAGGCGACGACTTCCTTCGACAGCGCGGCCGAGGCGCGCGGCGCCTTGCGCCGCAGGATTTCGAGTTCGCGCGCGGCGTCCGGGTAATCCACCCAGTAGTAGAAGCAGCGGCGCTTCACCGCATCGTGAATCTCGCGCGTGCGGTTCGAGGTCATGACCACGATCGGCGGCTCGGCCGCCTTGAGCGTGCCGATCTCCGGGATCGAGATCTGCCAGTCCGACAGCACTTCCAGCAGGTATGCCTCGAAGGGCTCGTCGGTCCGGTCGAGCTCGTCGATGAGCAGCACCGGCGCGGCGCCCTTCGCGCCTTCGAGCGCACGCGCGAGCGGCCGCTTGACGAGGAACTTCTCGGAGAAGATGTCTTGCGACAGCTTCTCCTTCGAGCGTTCGCCCGAGGCCTCCGCCAACCGGATCTCGATCATCTGCCGCGAGTAATTCCACTCGTACGCGGCCTGCGCGATGTCGAGCCCCTCGTAGCACTGCAGGCGGATCAGCTCGCGCCCGAGCGCCTGCGCGAGGACCTTGGCGATCTCGGTCTTGCCGACGCCGGCCTCGCCCTCGAGAAACAGCGGCCGCTGCATCGCGAGCGACAGATAGAGCGCGGTGGCGAGGCTGCGGTCGGCGACGTAGTCGGCCGAGGCGAGCAGTTCCTGGGTGGCGTCGATCGACGCGGGGATGGGGCGGGGCATGGCTCAGGCAGGCGGGAAAGAGCGG
>SCUH01000140.1 GCA_004298295.1 Betaproteobacteria bacterium
CGCCGCCTCGGGCGTGGCGCTGGAGCTGCTCGAGATCACGCCCGGCGGCTGGCTGCGCGTGCGCCACGCCGACGGCGCGAGCGGCTACCTGCGCGCCGCCCAGGTCTGGGGCGGCTGAGGACTGCGCCGTGGCGGCGCTCGCGGTGCTGGGAGCGGGCGCCTGGGGCACGGCGCTGGCCGCGGTGCTCGCGGCGCGGCACCGCGTCACGCTCTGGGCGCGCGATGCGGCGCAGGCCGAGGCGATCGCGCGCGCCCGCCGCAACGAGCGCTATCTGCCCGAGGTCGCGCTGCCCGAGTCGCTCGCCGTCACCGCGGAACTCGATGCCGCGCTTCAGGGCGCGAGCCTGCTGTTCGCTGCGACGCCGGTGGCGGGCCTGCGCGAGCTCTGCGCGCGAATGGCGAACGCACAGCTCCCGCTGGTCTGGCTCTGCAAGGGTTTCGAGGAAGGCACGGGATGGCTGCCGCACCAAATCGTCGAAGCGGTGCGCGGTACCGCGCTGCCCTGCGGCGCTCTGTCCGGCCCGTCGTTTGCGCTCGAAGTGGCGCGCGGCCTGCCCTGTGCCCTGACGCTCGCTTCGCGCGACACGGCGTTCGCGCGCTCGGCCGCGGCGCTCGTGCACGGCGGCCGGCTGCGTGTCTATTACACCAGCGACCTCGTCGGCGTCGAGATCGGCGGCGCGGTGAAGAACGTGATGGCGATCGCGGTCGGGATATCGGACGGGCTGGGCCTGGGACAGAACGCGCGCGCGGCGCTCATCACGCGCGGACTGGCGGAGATCACCCGGCTCGGCGTCGCCCTGGGCGGCGGCGCGGAAACGCTGATGGGCCTCGCCGGCGCCGGCGACCTGATTCTTACCGCGACGGGCGATCTGTCGCGCAACCGGCGGGTCGGGCTCGAACTGGCGCGCGGCCGCCCGCTGGCGGAAATTCTCGGCGCGCTCGGGCATGTCGCCGAAGGCGTGCGCTCGGCGCGCGAAGTGCACAAGCTCGCCGCGCAGCAGGGCGTCGAGATGCCGGTGAGCGATGCGGTGAACGCCGTGCTCGCGGGTCGCCTCACCGCGCCGCAGGCGGTGGCGCAGCTGCTCGCGCGCGATCCGAAGGAGGAGTCCTGAGCGCGGTTCATTGCGCGCCCGCGAAACCGAGCTGGCGCCAGGCCTCGTAGACCACGATCGCGACCGCGTTCGACAGGTTGAGGCTGCGATTGCCCGGGCGCATCGGCAGGCGCAGCCGCGCCTGCGGCGGGAATTCGTCGAGCAGCGCCGCGGGCAGCCCCGCGGTCTCGGATCCGAACACCAACACGTCGTCGCGCGCGTAACGCAGGTCGGCGTAACTCGCTGCGGCGCGCGTGCTGAAAGCGAAACGGCGCTGCGCGCCGAGCACCGCGAGACAGCCCGCCCAGTCGGCGTGCAGGCGCACGCTGGCGAGCGCGTGGTAGTCGAGCCCGGCGCGGCGCAGCTGGCGCTCGGCGAGCGAAAAGCCGAGCGGGCCGACGAGGTGCAGGCGAATCCCGGTGTTCGCGGCGAGCCGGATCGCGTTGCCCGCGTTCGGCGGGATT
>SCUH01000141.1 GCA_004298295.1 Betaproteobacteria bacterium
GCCGCCCGGCCCGCGCACGCTCGAAACGATGCCGGCGCGGCGCAGCTTGCCGAACAACTGCTCAAGATAGGAAAGCGAAATCCGCTGCCGCTCGCTGATTCCGGCCAGCGTCACGGGACCGCGCGCCTGGCGCATGGCCAGATCCACCATCGCCGTCACCGCAAACCTGCCCTTGGTTGTGAGTCTCATGGGTTCCTCGTCTAAACCGGATGGTCACACTCAAGTATAGCTAAATCCCGAGTAATTTAGTCAACTAAATTTTTACCGCCTGAATTCAACTACTTGATCGCCCTGAGTTGCTCGGGTTTAGCGGCTTCGGCGCTCCGCCGGGCGGCGTCCTCCTCCAGGCGCTGCAACTTCTCGCTGAGATCGGCCACGGCCTGTTCGAGCTCGCGGGAATGCTCGATCAACGTCTGGATTGCAGTCGCGTAGGGGTCGTCCTGGTTCTGCACCACGGCGTAGGCGGCAAAACGCGCCTGCTGCTGGGGGGTGCCCTCGTCAACCAGCCGGCCGGGCACGCCGACCACGGTGCCTCCCGCCGGAACGTCCTTCACCACGACGGCATTGGAACCGATCTTCGCGCCCTCGCCGACGACGATCGGCCCGAGGATCTTGGCTCCCGCCCCGACCACCACGCCCCGGCCCAGCGTGGGATGGCGCTTGCCCTTGTTCCAGGTGGTCCCACCGAGGGTGACGCCGTGATAGAGCGTGACGTCGTCGCCGACTTCGGCGGTCTCGCCGATCACCACACCCATGCCATGGTCGATGAACAGGCGCTGGCCGATGGTCGCGCCGGGATGAATCTCGATTCCCGTCAGCAGCCGGCCGATGTGCGAAGTCAAACGCGCCAGCCAGCGCAGCCCGCGGCCCCATAACCAGTGCGCCAGCCGGTGGAAATAGACCGCGTGCAGGCCAGGGTAGCAGGTCAGCACTTCCCAAGTCGTGCGGGCCGCCGGATCGCGATCGAAAACGCTCCGGATGTCTTCGCGTATCTGCCTGAACATGAAGTGAATCCTAGATTATCCGACCATCACAGTCAACTATTGTTCCGCATCAATCATCAATGAATGCCTCATTCGCCGCGCGCCTTCTGCAGCGCCCTGAGGAGCCCGCGCAGGATGTTGACTTCCTCGCGCTCCAGTTCCGGGACGCGGGAGAACAGGCGCCGCCAGCGCTCGCGCAGCTTGGATCCCGACCCGGGCACCAGAAACAGGCTCTCCACGGCCGCCTGCTCGAGGTGCGCGTACAGGCCTTCGATGTCTTCCACCGTCGCCAGCTTCATGGCGCGCGCAGCCGGAACCGCAGCGCCGCTGGCGCAATACAGCTCGTAGCACACCACCTGCACCGCCTGCGCCAGATTGAGCGAGCTGTAATGCGGCTGCGCGGGAATGTGCACCAGGTGCTGGCAGGCGAACAGTTCCTCGTTGGTGAGGCCCGCCGACTCGCTGCCGAAGACGAAAGCCACCGGCCCGCGCGCGGCGCGCTCGAGCGCGAGCGGCGCCGCAGCGCGCGCCGCCAGCACCTGCGGCGACCATTCGCGCGGTCGCGCGCTGAGCGCGAACGCGGCGACGCAGTCGGCGAGCGCCTCGTCGAGCGACGGGTGCGTGCGCGCCGCCTCGAGCACGTCGAGCGCGTGCGTCGCGAGCCATTGCGCTTCCGGCGCCGGATAGCGCTGCGGCGCCACCAGCCGCAGGTCGGTGATCCCCATGGTCTTCATGGCGCGCGCGGCGGCGCCGATGTTGCCGGGATGGCTCGGCCTGCACAGCACGATGCGCAGCCGCTCGAGCAGTGCGTCCATGCCCGCAGGA
>SCUH01000142.1 GCA_004298295.1 Betaproteobacteria bacterium
GGCGATGCGCCTGCCGCAGGACCTGTACCTCGATTTCGTGACGCGCAACGCGCTCTATCGCGACATCGTCGAGTCGCGCGACGAGCTGGAGTTCCTGCGCGGCACGTGGCTGTTCGCCGACGGCGTGTCGTGCATGACGCTGAACCGCCTGGTGCGCGAGACGCAGCCCGTGGCCATGGCGCGCGACGTGGTGCTGGCGCCGCCCGAGAAGGAGTTGCTGGTGCTGCGCTCCGGCGAGGCGCTGCTGACGACGCCGGCCGGGTACGAGGAGCGCCTGTGCACCGGCGCGCACTTCGGTGCCGGCGATCTCGTCGACGGCGTGCAGCGCGGTACCCAGGTGCGCGTGCTCGCCGACGTGCAGATGTACCGCGTGCCGCTGCACTGCATCGACCAGCTGCCGGTGGTGCGCTGGAAAATGCTCGAGACCCAGCGGCGCCGCTACGAGGAGATTTGAGGAATCATTCGACCTCCGCAACCGGGCCCGCGGCCGATTCGATGCTCAGGCCGGCGGCGACCCAGGCGTCGATCCCTCCGGCCAGCGGACGTACGCTTCGGATGCCGCGATCCCGCAACAGCATTGCAACCTTGACCGCACTCGCTTCGTTCGGACAAGCGCAATACACGACCACGTCGCGGTCGCCTGGTACGCCGGCAAGCGTACTTTCCAGATCGTCGAGATCCACCGGGCGCGCTCCCGGTATCTTGCGGCCGTCCAGCTCGCGATGCGTGCGTGAGCGCACGTCGAGGACGACGGGCTGCTCGCCGCGGCTCATCATTGCGTAGAGATCTTCGACACTGACGCGCGCGGTGCGCAGCGACCTGAGGAAGCGCCAGCGGTCCCAGAGGCGATACGCGACGTAAAGCGCCAGCGCGCCGACGACCAGCACCAACGCCACGCCGCCCAGCGCGACCAATCGGTCGAGCAACCAGTCGATCTGGCTGTGAAACACGAGCCCGAGGATGAGTCCGGTCCCCGACCAAAGGGCCGCTCCCGCGCCGTTGTGGATCAGAAAGGACGACACGCTGAGACCAAGCGCGCCGGCGACTGGAGGGGCCACGGTCGCGAGTCCCGGCACGAATTTGGCAATCACCAGAGTGACGGCGCCGCGGCGTTCATAGTTGGTTTCCGTCTCGCGCACGCAGGAATCGGGTGAGAGGGAGATTCGGCAAAGAAGTTTGAGCACGCGGTAGCCGTAGCGGCGCCCTGCCCAGAACCACGCCAGATCGGCAATGCTGCAGGCGAGCACGGCAACGGCGAGCGCATACACTCCGAAGATCGGATCGTCGTTGGCGCGCGCGCCGGCGAGCAGCACGACCGGCAACGCCGGAATCGGGGCGCCGAGCTGCTCAAGCAGCACGAATCCGAAAACCGCCAGCAGCCCAAACTCGATGAAGAACCGGCTGATTGCGCTCTCCCAGGGCGGGGTCAGGCGGACCGCGTGCCGCCGCTTCGCAGCGCGTCGATGCTCAGGGATGGCGCGCCGGCCTGCGCAAGCAGCAGGAAGCCGCCCGCCATCGCGAGGTTTTTCATCAGGTTGATCGTTTGCCCTTGGTTGGCGAGGTCCCAGTGAAACACGAGCCCCGAAGCGATGCAGAACAGGGCCAGCGCGAGCGCCGTCCAGCGGGTCATGAATCCTACGACGATCGCGATGCCGCCGCCGAGTTCCAGCAGGATGACGAGCGGCAGCAGTTCTCCGGGCATGCCTTTGGACGCCATGTAAGCCTGGGTGCCGGCGTACCCGGCGATCTTGCCGTAGCCGCTGACGACGAAGATTTGGGCGAGCAGGATGCGCGCGGCGAGATTCAGAAGCCTGTCCATGATGAGATACTCCCTTTGGATCGCGTCTAAGAGCTGCGTACCGGATCGAACCGGTACGCGTCCATCGCCAGCGCGCCACTTTCGATGCCGTCGTGCATTCGCTCGGCGTGAAAGACCGGCGCCGCGGCGCCCAGCGCAAAGAACAGCGGCATGAAATGCTCTTCGGTCGGATGCGCGCGTGCACCGTGCGGCCCCCGGCTGCGATAGTCGGACAGCGCATCGAGATCGCGCACGCGGATCTGTGCATCGGTCCAAGTCTGGAACTCGCGCGCGTAGGCAAGCGGCGGTGCGCCGTCCGCGCGACGGTCGCGCAGGTTGTGCGTCATGTGGCCGGAGCCGATGACGAGCACGCCCTCGGCCGCGAGCGGAGCGAGCGCGCGGCCGAGCGCGAGGTGGTGCCGCGGGCCGAGCGCGGTCTGGAGCGAGACCTGCACCACCGGGACGTCGGCTTGTGGGTACATGTGCAGCAGCGGCGACCACGCGCCGTGGTCGAATCCGCGGCAGCCGTCGATCGCCGCGGTGAACCCGGCGTCCTTGAGCGCAGCAAGCGCGCGCGCCGCGATTTCCGGCTCGCCGGGCGCGGCATAGCGGATGCGGTAGAGCGGCTCGGGAAAGCCGAAGAAATCGTGGATCGTCTCCGGTTTCGGATTGCCGGTGAGCATCGGGAGATTGGTCTCCCAGTGCGCCGAAGCGATCAGGAGGGCCCGCGGACGCGGCAGGGTCCGCCCGAGCCTTGCCCAGGCTTTCCCCGCCGCGCCAGCGTCGAGCGCATGCATCGGCGAGCCGTGCGACAGGAAAAGCGTCGGCAGCGGCGCGCGCTTGCTCATGCGTAGACCCGTTGCGGATTGCGGTTGAACAGCACGTTGGCCAGCGCGTAGCGGCCATCGCCGAGCAGCGCCTGCGCCAGCGCGGCGGCCGCGAGGAACGCAGGATACTCCCAGCCGCCGTTGGGCGCGCTGAACAGCCAGCCGTTGCCGGTGTGCGCCCAGGTCGCGCCGATCAGGACCGGGATCAGCGCCGCGGACACGTAGCGCGTGCCCAGTCCGAGCAGGATCAGGGCGCCGCCGATCAATTCCGCGGCGAACGTCAGGTAGGCGAGCGGGCCGGGCAATCCCAGCGATTCGAAGAACTTCGCCGTGCCGGGCAGCGTGAACACGCTGTACTTCAGCAACGCATGGGCGACGAACATGACGCCGAGCGAGAGCCGCAGCACGAGCGCGGCGTAAGGGGCGGTGCGTGAGTCGGTCATCGGTGTCTCCGGCAGTGAGGTTGACGGGACGCATGATGGCTCTTGTGGAGAAGGGGATAAAGTGCTTAGACTGCAATTGATTAGCCCCAAAAACAGGATAATGGTGTGGATCGCTTCCAGTCCATGAGCGTCTTCGCCAAGGTGGTCGAGCAGGGCAGCTTCGCCCGGGCCGCCGAGCGGCTCGGCATCTCGACCTCGGCCTGCTCGCGCCACGTCGCCGACCTGGAGGCGCATCTCGCGACGCGGCTGCTCCAGCGCACCACGCGGCGGCTTTCGTTGACCGAGGGCGGACAGGCGTTCTACGAGCGCTGCGTGCAACTGCTCGCCGATCTCGAAGACGCCGAAGGCGCGGCGGCCGCGAGCAGCGCGCGGCCGCGCGGCACCATCAAGCTCACCTGCTCGATCAACTTCGGCATCCGGCACGTAGCGCCGGCGATCGGCGCCTTCCAGGCGCAGCATGGCGAGGTGCGCTTCGACGTTACGCTCGCAGACCGCATCGTCGATCTGGTGGAGGAGGGCTACGACCTCGCGATCCGCATCGGCGCGACGGGCGGCGAGACGGTCGTCGCGCGCCGGCTCGGCGAGTCGCGGCTCGTCTGCTGCGCCTCGCGCGCCTACCTCGAGCGTCACGGCACGCCGCGCAGCCCGGAAGATCTCGCCAGGCACCGCTGCCTCAGCTACGAATACCTGCCGCAGCGCGGCCTGTGGCAGTTCCGCGACCGCTCGGGACGCGAGCGTCCGGTACGCGTGTCGGGCCCGCTGCACTCGAACAACGGCGATCTGCTCGCGGCTGCGGCGGCGCAGGGCATGGGCATCGCGCTGGAACCTGATTTCATGGTCGGCGACGACCTCAAGGCCGGCCGGCTGGTGCGCGTGCTGGAGGCGTTTGCGGCGCCGGTGTCCGCGATCTACGCGGTGTATCCGAGCCGGCGCTACCTTTCGGCCAAGGTGCGCGCGTTCGTCGATTACCTCGCCGCGCGCTTCGCGCCGCCTCAGAACTGGTAACGGCGCAGCCCGCCGTCCACCGGAATCACGGCACCGGTGATGTAGCGCGCGCAAGGAGAGGCGAGAAAGCAGGCGAGGTAGGCGATGTCCTCGGGCTTGCCATACTCGCCCACCGGGATCTCGTGCTCGGATTGCCACTGGCGGTATTCGGGTGTGTAGTTGCGCAGGATCTGCTCGCTCAGGATGCGCCCCGGAGGAATGCAGTTGACGGTGATGCCATGCCGGCCGAGCTCGCGCGAGAGCCCCTTGGCCCAGGAATGCATCGCGGCCTTGGCGCAGAACGCGCCGTTGATGCCTTCGGGCTCGCTCTTGCCGGTGATGTTGATGATGCGCCCCCATTGGCGCGCCATCATCGCCTCGAGCAGGCGGTCGGTGAGTTGCCGCTGGCGCGTGAAATTGAGCGTCAGCGCCTCGTCCCATTGCGACTCGCTCGCGTGCAGCTCGAAGGCGCGCGAGCCGCCGGCGTTGTTCACCAGGATTTCCACCGCGTCCAGCGCAACCAGCGCCTGCTCGGCGATGCGCTGCGGTGCGTCGGCGTGCATCAAATCCTGGACGATGACGGCCGGCCGGGCGCCGCCGCTGCGCTCGATTTGCGCCGCGAGCTGCTCGAGTGGCTCGCGGCGGCGCGCGGTGACTGCGAGGCGAACGCCCTCGCGGCCCAGCGCCAGCGCGACGGCGCGCCCGATGCCGGCGCTGGCCCCGGTGACCAGTCCGGTGCGTCCGCGGAGTTGCAGGTCCACGTGGCCTCTAGCGCCAGTGCTGCGGCGGCTGCCAGGCCGGCCAGGCGCGCAGCGGCGGGCGCAGCACGCGCACCATGCGCAGCGCGGCTTCGGCGCCGCCGTAATAGCGCGGCACGAGGATCGTCTCGCCGAAGCCGAGCGCGCGGTAGAAGCGCCGCGCGGCGTCGTTCGCGGCGCGCAGCTCGAGGTGCACGCTCTCGATCCCGGCGGTGAGCGCCGTGTCGAGGTGCCACTCGAGCAGGCACCGCCCGATGCCGCGCCTGCGGTGCGTCGGCCGCACCGCCATCAGCGCGAGGTGCGCGCGCTGGTCGCCGAACTCCATCATGGAAAAGCCCACCAGCGAGCCGCGGTCGCACGCCACGAGCAGCGCGACGTCCCTGCGCGCGAGGGCGCGCTGGATGCGCGGCGCATCGTATTTCCACCCCAGGCCGTGCTCGATGTGATCGCGCGACATCAGCGCGATGGCGTGGCTGTCGCGCGCCAGCGCGGGCCGCAGGGTAATGGCGGCGTGGCTCATGGGGCCAATTTACCATGGACGAAAAGCGCGACAAGCCGCCAATTTCGTGGACAATTGCGTTCTCCCCGAATCGGCGCGGCCAACGATGCAACGACCCAACTTCCTCGTCATCCTCGTCGACGACCTGCGTCACGACGAATTCGGCGCCGGCGGCCACCCGTACATGAAGACGCCGCACATCGACCGCCTCGCGCACGAAGGCGCGCTGTTCGAGCGCGCCTTCCACACCACGCCGATCTGCTCGCCCAACCGCGCCTCGGTCATGACGGGACAGTACGCCAGCCGCCACGGCATCATCGACAACGTGGCGCGCGACGCGATGAGCCACCGCCTGCCGAACTACCACCTCGCGCTGCAGGCGCTTGGCTACGAGACCGCGCACATCGGCAAGTGGCACATGGGCAACGACGGCGGGCCGCGGCCCGGCTACGACCACTGGGTCAGCTTCGGCGGCCATGGCCGCCTCAACGATCCGAAGCTGAACGAAAACGGCAGCAGCGTGCAGCATTCCGGCTATATCACGGACATCATGAACCGCATGGCGGTGGACTTCGTCGCCGCCAAGCGCAAGCGCCCCTGGTCGCTGTTCTACGCGCACAAGGCGGTGCATCCCGACGCCGAGCAGGCCGCGGACGGGACGCTCACGCTCAGCAACGACGGCGGCTACAAGCCCGCGGCGCGGCACCGGGACCTCTACCAGGGCTGCGTGTTCCCGCGCAAACCCAACATGCTGGCGGCGGCGGAGGTGGCGCGGCGCAAGCCGGCGTGGGCGGAGGCGTTCGAGCTCAAGCGCTCGGCAAAATCGCAGGCGGCGCTGAGCGCGATCCAGGCGGGAACGCAAGAGGAGATCCGCCTGCGCGCGGCGATGATGGCGTCGGTGGACGAGGGTGTCGGCATGCTGCTGGAAGCGCTCGACCGCAAGGGCCAGCTCGACGGCACGGTGATCCTGTTTTTCGGCGACAACGGCTATTTCTTCGGCGAGCACGCGCTCGGCCCGGAACGGCGCTTCGCCTACGAGGAGGGGATTCGCGCGCCCTTCCTCCTGCGCTATCCGCGCCGCGCCAGGGCGGGCTCGCGCGTGCGCGAGCTGGTGATCTGCCAGGACATCGCGCCCACGCTGCTGCGCCTGGCAGGCGGGCGACCGGGACCGCAGGTGCAGGGCCGTTCGCTGCTGCCGCTGCTCTCCGGCCGGCGCGGCGGCTGGCGGCGGTCGTTCCTGATCGAGTACTGGGCCGAGAACGCGCTGCCCTGGCTCGTCGGCATGAGCTACAAGGCCATCCGCACCGAACGCTACAAGTACATCCGCTGGATCAATCGCGGGCGTGACGGCGAGCTCGACGAGCTCTACGACCTCGATCTCGATCCCTACGAACTCGTCAACCGCAACGCGAGCCGGCGCCACGCGGGCGTGCGCGACGGCCTGCAGCGCGAACTGCGCAAGCTCGTCGCCGATGCCGCGGGACTCTGACTTGCCCTAGATCAACGTGCCCCGCCGGGGAGGGCGGCTAAACTGCGAACCGGGAGACGATCATCATGCTGACTCTCGAGGATTGCATCGGTTTGTGCGAGCTGAGCGAAGACGAAGTTCTCGCCATCGCCAGTCACGAGCACATTCCCGAGATCGCGGCCGCCGAACTGGGCAATTACCTCGTGCACACCGCCGACGGCGAGCTGTGCATCCGCAGCATGATCCGGGACGACATCGCCTGGGCGACGGCGAGCGGCAACCACGATCGCGCGCTGGCGCTCAAGCTGGTGCTGCGCAACTTCATCGCCGGTCATCCGCGCTGCGACGAGCGCTGCCGCGGCCGGCTGCATCTGCCGGAGCGGCGCCAGATCTGAGCGTCTCCGGCGCGGTCCCCTTTTGGCGTACCGCCGTTTGGACTAGTATGGCAGCGGCATCTGCCACCCGGGGAGGTCGCCGCATGCAAGTCAGGGAAATCCTTCGCGTCAAGGGCAACCGGCTGCTCACGATCGAGCCCTCCGGGCGCGCCGCCGATGCGGTCGCCACGATGGCCGCGCAGAACCTGGGCTCGCTGGTGGTGATCGAAGGCGGTCGCATGAGCGGGATGCTCACATTCCACGAGCTGCTGCAGGCGCTGGCGAAGCGCGGCGGGTCGCTTGGCGAGCTGAAGGTGAGCGACGTCATGCTGCGCGATCCGGTGACCGCGACGCCGGACATGGAAGTCAACGATCTGCGCCGCACGATGCTCGAGAGCGGCGCGCGCTACCTGCCGGTGATGCAGGACGGCAAGCTCCTCGGCGTGATCTCGTTCCGCGACGTCGCCAAGGCGGTGCTCGAGGAGCAGGATTTCGAGAACAAGATGCTGAAGGGCTACATCAAGAATTGGCCCGCGTAACGGCATCCCCCTGAAGCGCCGTCGTTTCCTGCTGGCAGGCGCGGCCGGCGGCGGTCTCGCCGGCTGCGGCTTTTCGCTCGAGCAGGGCGTGTGGAATCCCTGCTATGCGAGCCTGCCGCGCCGGCTGGCCGAGCACGACCTGGTGCAGTCGGCGTGGCAGGGGATCGATGCGCGCCAGGTGTGGGACTCGCACGTGCATCTGGTGGGGATCGGCGATACGGCCAGCGGCATCGAGATCCATCCGCGCATGCACAGCCTGCTCAGCCCGGCGCAGTTTGCGCGACGCCTGTTCTTCCTCAATGCCGGCTGCGCGCACGAGGCGCGAGGCCATGTCGACGGCGCCTACATCGAGCGCATGCACAACCTGGTCGACGGCCTGCGCGCAGGGGTCAAGCTGTTGCTGTTCGCTTTCGAGCGTGCCCACCGCGAGGACGGCACGCCCGACGCGGAGAACACCGCTTTGCACGTGCCCGACGCCTATGCGCGCGACATGGCGCGAGCGCATCCGGCCTACTTCGAGTGGGCGGCTTCGATCCATCCCTACCGCGCCGATTGCGTCGACGCCGTGGAGTGGGCCGCGCGCAACGGCGCGCGCGCCGTCAAGTGGCTGCCGGCGTCCATGGGCATGGATCCGGCCGCGCCGCGCTGCGACCGCTTCTACGAGGCGCTCGCGCGTCTCGGCCTGCCGCTCATCGCGCATGCAGGCGAAGAGCGCGCCGTGCTCGGCGCCGACGCGCAGGAATTCGGCAACCCGCTGCGATTGCGGCGCGCGCTGGCGCTGGGCGTGCGCGTGGTGGTGGCGCATTGCGGTTCGCTGGGGCAGGACCGCGACCTCGACCGCGGCGCGAACGGACCGGTGGTGGACAGCTTCGAGCTGTTTTCGCGCATGATGGACGAGCCGCGCCACGCCGGCCGGCTGTTCGGCGACATTTCCGCCGTGACGCAGCTGAACCGCGCCGGCCCCGCGCTGGCGCGCCTGATCGAGCGCAGCGACTGGCATGCGCGCCTGCTGAACGGCTCGGATTATCCCCTGCCGGGGGTGATGCCGATCTTTTCCGTCGATTACCTGGTTTCGATCGGATTGGTCGCGGCCGCCGCGGCGCCGGTGCTCAAGGAAATCCGCGCGCACAACCCGCTGCTGTTCGATTTCGTGCTCAAGCGCAACCTGCGCTCGAACGGCAAGGCGTTCGCGGCGGGCGTCTTCGAGACGCGCAAGTTTTTCGCCGGCACTACGAACTGAGCTGCAGCGCCGCGGCGACTTCTGCCGGCGAGCGCACGTGGAATGCGCGCAGGCCGGCCGTGCGTGCGCCGGCCACGTTCGCCGCAGTGTCGTCGAAGAAGGCAATGCGCTGCGGCGCCAAGCCGACGCGCCGCGCCACCCACGCGAAGGCTTCCGGATCGGGCTTGCGCAATCCGATCTCGCAGGAAAGGAAACGCCGCGCGAACGGCTGCAACACCTCGCGGTAGCGCGTTTCCCAATGCCGGCGGTGGACCTCACCGGTGTTGGAAAACAGGTGCAGCGGCCGCGCACGGGCGGCAGCCGCGAGCAGCGCCCGCATGCCCGGGATTTCACCGACGATGACCGTATTCCAGCCGGCGGCGAACTGCTCGTCGGACAGCTCGAGCTCGAGCGAGTGTCGCAGGCTGGCGAAGTATTCCACGGCGCCGATTTCGCCCCGTTCGTGCGCAGCGTACGCCGAATCGAAGGCGAAACGCGTCGCGATCGCATCGGCCGCGACGCCCGCGGCCGACGCCCAGGCGGCGAACGCGCGCGTGAAGTCGATTTCCAGGATCACGCCACCGAGGTCGAACAGCAGCGCATCGACGTCCGACGGCAGAAGTCGCTCCATGGGCCGCTATGCTAAGCTTTTTGCATGAGCGGCAACTCGTTCGGCACGCTGTTCTGCGTCACGTCATTCGGCGAATCGCACGGTCCGGCCTACGGCGGCGTGGTCGACGGCTGCCCGCCGGGCATGGCGCTGTCCGCCGCCGACCTGCAGCGCGAGCTCGATCGCCGCAAGCCGGGCAGCTCGCGCCACGTCACGCAGCGGCGCGAATCGGACACGGTCGAGATCCTCTCCGGGGTCTACGAAGGCCGCACCACCGGCACCGCGCTCGGCTTCCTGATCCGCAACGAGGACCAGCGCCCGAAGGATTACGCGGCGCTCGCCGACAAGTTTCGTCCCGGGCACGCCGATTACACCTACTGGCAGAAGTACGGCGTGCGCGATCCGCGCGGCGGCGGCCGGGCGTCAGCGCGCGAAACCATGGTGCGCGTTGCGGCCGGTGCGATCGCGAAGAAATGGCTCGCGCTGCATTACGGCGTCGCGGTGCGCGGCTACCTCGCGCAACTCGGTCCGCACCGCATCGCGCTGCGCGACTGGGCCGCGGTGGATGCGAACCCGTTCTTCGCGCCCGACCTGACGATCGTGCCGCAGCTCGAAGCCTTCATGGACGAACTGCGCGCGAGCGGCGACTCCTGCGGCGCGCGCGTCAACGCGGTCGCGAGCGGCGTGCCGGTGGGCTGGGGCGAGCCGGTGTACGGGCGGCTCGACGCCGACCTCGCCGGCGCGCTCATGTCGATCAATGCGGTCAAGGGCGTCGAAATCGGCGCCGGCTTCGCCGCGGTCGAGCAGCGCGGCAGCGAGCACGGCGACGAGATGACGCCGCGGGGTTTCCTCTCCAACAACAACGGCGGCGTGCTCGGCGGCATTTCCACCGGGCAGGACATCACGGTCTCGGTCGCCCTCAAGCCGACCTCGAGCATCCGGCTGCCGCGCCGCACCGTCGACGTGCAGGGCCAGGCGACGCAGGTAGCGACCACCGGGCGCCACGACCCGTGCGTCGGCATCCGCGCGACGCCGATCGTGGAGGCGATGCTCGCCTGCGTGCTCATGGATCACGCGCTGCGTCATCGCGCGCAATGCGGCGATGTCAGCCCGCCAACGCCGCCGATCGCCGGCAGCGTGCGCTGACGCGTGCTAGAAAAAGTCAACAAATTCAATTACAGTAGCGCTTCGGCCACCCGCCGCATGAGGTCATGACATGAGCACCAAGGGCCAGCTGCTACAAGACCCGTTCCTGAACACCCTGCGCCGGGAGCACATTCCGGTCTCGATCTATCTGGTCAACGGCATCAAGCTGCAGGGCCAGA
>SCUH01000143.1 GCA_004298295.1 Betaproteobacteria bacterium
CATCATCGGGATCTGCCAGTTGGCGAAGCCGACGAACGCCGGCATGATCGCGCCGAACACCATGATCAGCCCGTGCATGGTGGTCATCTGGTTGAAGAAATCGGGGTTCACCCACTGCAGCCCGGGCGAGAACAGCTCCAGGCGGATCACCATCGCCATCGCGCCGCCGATCATGAACATGGTGAAGCTGAACCACAGGTAGAGCGTGCCGATGTCCTTGTGGTTGGTGGTCGTGATCCAGCGCATGATCCCGCTCGGGTGATAGCCGTGATCCTCGGGCTGCGCGTGGCCGTGCGTGTCCAGTACTGCGCTCATCGGATTCTCCTGAAACCTGGCGCCGTCACTTGCGCAGCGCCTTGACTTCGGCGGGCTGGACCTGATCGCCCGTCTTGTTGCCCCAGTTGTTGCGGGTGAAGGTGACCACTGCGGCGAGCTCGACGTCGCTCAGCTGCTTGCCAAAGGCCGCCATCGGCGTGTTCGGCCTGCCGTTCATGACGATGTCGAGCTGTGCCGCCTTGGGCCCGTTCACCACTTTGGAGCCGTCGAGCGGCGGAAACGCCGGCGGCGTGCCCTTGCCGCTCGCCTGGTGGCAGGCAACGCAGTTGGCAGCATAGACCTTCTCGCCGCGCGCCTTGAGCTCATCGAGCGTCCAAGCCTTGGCCGGATCGTCCGCGGCGGCCGCAAGCGCCTGCTTGCGCTCGCCGACCCACTTCGAATATTCGTCCTGGCTCACCACGCGCACCACGATCGGCATGAAACCGTGCTCCTTGCCGCAGAGCTCGACGCACTGGCCGCGGTACACGCCCGGTTTCTCGGCCTTAAAGTGCAGGTCGCGGATGAACCCGGGGATTGCGTCCTGCTTGGCGCCGAACGCGGGGATCCACCAGGAATGGATCACGTCGGCCGCCGTGGTGAGCACGCGGACCTTCTTGCCCACCGGCACCACCATCTCGTTATCGACCTCGAGCAGGTAGTTCGGCCCGCGCGGCGCGCGGCCCTCGATCTGGTCGCGCGGCGTCGCGAGCAGCGAGGTGAAACTGATGCCTTCGCCCTCGCCCCGCACGTAGTCGTAGCCCCACTTCCACTGGTAACCCGTCACCTTGACAGTGAGGTCGGGGTTGGAGGTGTCCTTCTGCGCCACCACCACCTTGGTCGCCGGCCACGCGATGACCACGAGGATGATGAGGGGAATCACCGTCCACAGCACCTCGACCGTGGTGTTCTCATGCCACTGCGCGGCCTGGTGGTTCCTCGCCTTGCGGTGCGCGAACACCGAATAGAACATGAAGCCGAACACGCCGACGAAGATCACGGTGACGAGCAGCATCACGTATTCGTGCAGCTCGTGAATGTCGGCGGCGATGCGCGTCACTGCCGGCTGCAGATTCCATTCCAGTCCCAGCGCGAGGCCGGAGAACGCCGCGCCGAGGGCGCCGAGCGCCCACGTTGCCGTTCTGCGTGCCGAGCTTCTAGCCATCGTCATCCCTTCCGAATTCAGATTGATGCGGCAGGACCGCTGCGCGCCGCGCGGCGAGGGGCCGTTTTTTGGAGCGCGCAAAATTACCACAGTCAAGCGTCGAGCTCAACAAAATCAGCTGATAACGGTTCTCGCTTTGGTCGCGGTCAACGCGGCCGCGATTATTTCTTCGCTTGGCGCGGCTCGAATCGCACCACCACACGGCCATCGGGCGCGCGGCGCGGCGCCGCTTTCCAGGCGTGACCGTAGAGCACCTCGAAACTCACCGCCAGCCCGCCGTCGCGCTGCTGCCGTGCCAGCGCCGCGCGCAACGCCGCGCCGAACGCGCGTCCCGCGAGGCCGCGGCGGCGCGAATCGAGCGCGCAGGTCTGCCCGCTGGCGCGCAGGTCCGAGAGCAGCGACTGCGGTTCGGCGTACACCAGCGTCAACTGCTCCATGTCCATCACCGGCGCGCTGAAACCCGCGGCGACCAGCATGTCGCCGAGGTCGTGCATGTCGTGGAACGCGTGCACGCGCGAAGCCCCCGCCGCCGCGCGCAGCTCCTTCAGCGTGTCCGGCCCGAGCGTGCTGAAGGTGAGCAGCCCGCCATCGGCGAGCGTGCGATGCGCCTCGTGCAGCACGGCGAGCGGCTGCCGCGCCCAGTGCAGCGCCATGTTCGAGAACACGAGGTCGAGGCTTGCGTCGGCAAGCGGCAGGTGCTCGAAATCGGCGCAGATCGCCGCCGCGCCGCGCCCCGCCACGAGCCGCGTCAGCCAGCCGCGCGCCGGCTGCGCCCGGCGCAGCATCGGCAATGCGAAATCGAGCAGCAGCAGCTGCGCATCGGGATAACGAGCCGCCAGGGCCTGCGCCTCGCGCGCCGGACCGCAACCCAGGTCGAGCAGGCGCCGCGGCTGGAGCTTGACGTAGTCGAGGCGCTCGGTCAGGCGCGTCCCGATTTCGGCCTCCAGGCGGCTGGCGCCGGCATAGCTCGCGGCGGCCCTGGAAAACCGACGCCGCGCGACGGAGCGGTCGATCATGCGCCGAAGTATAAGATGGCGCCATGCTCGCACGCGCCGCGAAAACCCTCGCTCACCGGGTCTTCGGCGGCAGCTGCTTCCTGTGCCGCGGCGCATCCGGCGCGGGCCTGCTGTGCGCCGCCTGCGATGCCGATCTGCCGCGCCTCAAGGGCCCGAGCTGCCCGTGCTGCGCGCTGCCCTCGCCCGCGGGCGCGCGCTGCGGGCGCTGCCTCGCGCAACCGCCGCCCTTCGATGCCACGGTCGCGGCACTCGCCTATGGCTTTCCCGCCGACGTGCTGCTGCAGGCGCTCAAGTTTCACGGCGAGCTGGCGCTTGCGCCGCTGCTGGCGCAATTGCTCGGCGAGCGCCTTGCGCACACGGCGCCGGTCGACTGGCTGCTGCCGGTGCCGATTTCGCGCCGCCGGCTGAGCGAACGCGGCTACAACCAGTCGCTCGAGATCGCGCGCGCGCTTTCACGCGCGACGCGCGTCGCGCTGGCGCCGCAGCTTTGCGAGCGCGTGCGCGACACACCGGCGCAGATCGGCTTGCCCTGGGCGGAGCGCGCGGCCAACGTGCGCGGCGCATTCCGCACTTGCGGCGCGCTCACCGGCGCGCGCGTCGCAGTGCTCGATGACGTCATGACCACGGGCGCGACGCTCGGCGAGATCGCCGCGACCCTCAAGCGCGCGGGCGCCGCGAGCGTCGTCAACTGGGTGGTGGCGCGCACGCTGCCGCCGGGCTGATGTTCGACGTCGTCCTGCACCAGCCGGAAATCCCGCCGAACGCGGGCAACGCGATCCGGCTCGCCGCGAACACCGGGATTCGCCTGCACCTCGTCGGCCCGCTCGGCTTTTCGCTCGCCGAGCGCCAGCTG
>SCUH01000144.1 GCA_004298295.1 Betaproteobacteria bacterium
TCGCGGCGCGGCGCACGGCATCCTCGCGGCCTTCCAGTGGCTGCCCGTGGCGCTGGCGCCGATCCTCGCCGCGCAACTGCTCTCGGCAAGCGGCCGGGTGCCGCTGTCGGCACTGTTCCGTTACCTGCGCAAACTGAAGCGCGAGAACGCGGCCACCAACGATCCGCTGATCGATACGAGCGTGGTGTACGTCGCCATCGTCGTGATCGCGGCCGGGGTCGCGAACCTGCGAGGGCCGGGCTACTACGTGGGCGTCGTGTGCGTCACGGCCTGGGCCCTCTGGGCATCGCGCCCGCGCCATGCGAGCACGCTGGCCTGGGCGCTCATGCTCGGCGGCGGAGCGGCGGCAGGCTATGCGGGGCACGCGGGACTGGTGCAGATTCAGGCTGCGGTCGAGGACTGGGTCTCCGAGTGGTATCTGCGCGGCTTCGAAGGTGATCCCTTCCGCAGCACGACCGACATTGGCTCGATCGGTCGCCTGAAACTGCTGGACACCATCGTGCTGCGCGTTTACGCGCCGCCCGCAGAGGGTGAGCGGCTGCGGTTGCTGCACCGCGCGAGTTATAACACTTACGTCGGCAATACCTGGCTCGGTCGCGCGGCACCCCTGCAGGCGGTCGTGCCGGAGGCGGGCGGCCTGAGCTGGCCGCTGTCGTCGCAGCCGGCGCAGTGGAGCGTGCGCATGGCGACGCGCCTCGAGCGCGGCCGGATCCTGCTGGCGCTGCCGTCGTCGACCACGCGCATCACGGGTCTTGCCGCGACGGCGATGAAACGCAACGCGCTCGGCGCAGTCCAGGCCGAGCTGGCCGGCGACTGGATTCAGTACGAGGTCGAGGCCGCGGACATGGCCGACACCTCGGCCGCGCCGGGCGCGGAGGAACTCGCGATGCCGGCGCACGAGCGCGCCGCTTTCGCGGCACTTGCCGAAGAACTGCGCTTGCGCAGTCTGCCGCCGGCCGAGGCGCTGCGCCGCGTCCAGGACCATTTCCGCACGTTCGCGTATTCCACCTGGCGCGAGCGCCCGGCAACGCAAGGCCTGACGCCACTGAGCGAATTCCTGCGCGTGTCGCGCGCCGGGCATTGCGAATACTTCGCCGCTGCGACCACGCTGCTGCTGCGCGCCGGTGGCATTCCGACGCGCTACGCCACCGGATTCGCCGTCATGGAATACAGCGCGCTCGAAAACGCCTGGGTGGTGCGGGCGCGCCACGCGCACGCCTGGACGCGTGCCTGGGACGGGACGCGCTGGATCGATCTCGATACCACGCCGCCGGCGTGGTTCGCGGAAGAAGAGCGCCTCGCGCCGTTCTGGCAGCAGCTCTCCGATGTCGCGCGCTGGGCGGGATTCCGCTGGTCGCAGCGCGGCGAACTGCAGGCGAGCGACGGCTGGTACGCAGTGCTCGCCGTGCTGATCGCGATTCTCGGCTGGCGCCTGCTGCGCGGCCGTCGCGTCGCGTCGAGCGGGCAGGCGCCCTCCGCTAAGCATCGCCTCTGGCAGGGCGCCGATTCCGATTTCTATGCCATCGAAAGCGCGCTTGCCCGCGGCAGGCTCGCGCGTTCTCCGGAAATTGCGCTCGGTGCCTGGTTGCGCGAGCTCGCGCCGGCGCTCCCGCCGCAGACGCGCGAGCGATTGCGCGAGGCCTTGCAGCTGCATCAGCGCTATCGCTTCGATCCGCTCGGCCTGGACGATAAGGCGCGGGCGCGCCTGAAACGGATGTGCCGCGGCCTTCTGGCAGAACTCGGCGGCGAGCCTTGATCTTCGCATCCGCCGCTCGGGCCCGCCGGCACACACCGGGGGCGATAAGCGATCTGTAAGGCAAGCGTCATCCGCCCATGGGCCTGGCTGCGGAGAATGGAATCCGGACCCGACAAACCGGAGACCGATCATGGATCCCTTACTACCGTTCGCCCTGACATTCGGCATGGTGATCGCCGCAAGCCAGCAGGCTGCAGTGATGGAACAGTACGCCGCGCGTGCGCGCCATTCGCAAGCCAGCGTCGCCCAGCCGACCTGGGGCCCGCCGCCCGCAGTCGACTGCCCCGCAGCAGCAGCGGTGCCCGTTGTACCGTCGTCCCCCGCGCGGAGAAATTCATCCGCCTCGCGGGATTTCGCGGCTCACTGGCAGAGTTTCATGCAGCCTTCCATCAACCGATCCGCGCCGCCCGCAGCGGTGCCCGCCTGGCAGCGCTGAAGGCGCGGCGAGCGATCGGGTCGCGCCTTAGCGGCCGCGCCCCTTGGGCTGTCGGCGATGGAATTTCTGCATCGACTTGCGGCCCTGCGGCCCGCCCGGGCGGGGCTGTCGATTCGCGTCCGCATGCGCGCCCGGCTGCCGGGTGCCCGGCAGCGGAGCATCTTCGCGGTTGACCGAGGCGAGCGCGATCTCGAGCTCGTTGAGCGCCTCCCAGTCGGCGTCGGTCCGTTGCCGCTCGGGAATGGCGAGAAGTTGCTGCAGGCGAACGCGAGGGGAAGGCGGTTGCGACTCATCCATGTTTATGCTGCCTCATTGCTGTAAGTCCTGATTGACACGATCCGCCCGCGGTTGCGGGCTGCGATCGAGCGCTGCCAAGCTCCTGGTGCCGCTTGTCTGGATTGAACAGACGACCTACCGCTTACAAGGCGGTTGCTCTACCACTGAGCTAAAGCGGCCCCGCGGCAGATTCTACAGGCGCGCTACTTGACGCGCCGCAAGCGCGGCTTGCCGCCGGTGGGCCGGGTCGGCCCGCCCGGCGCCGCTGGCGCGGGCAAGGCCGCAGGCGGCGCACCCGGTTCGCCTTCCGCCTGCGCCTGCACAGCGGGCTTCGACGGCTCGACGTCGAACGTCATCCCATGGCCCGATTCGCGCGCATACAGCGCATACACAGAGGCGACCGGCACCGAGATCTGGCGCGCCACGCCGCCAAAGCGCGCCGAAAACTCGACCCGCTCGTTGCCCATCTGCAGCTTGTGCACCGCGGTCGGGGAGATGTTGAGCGTGATCTCGCCGCCCTTGACGTATTCGCTCGGC